>JBMSSR010000201.1:0-5141 GCA_049424465.1 Ilumatobacteraceae bacterium | reverse complement strand
GGGTCGAGAACGTGCTGGCGCTGTTCGAGACGCTCGACACCGAGTAATCGGGTGGCGCCGGGTGGCGGCACCGAGTGGCTCCACCGCGTCCGGACATGACGCAGTGAGGGCGCGTTGCTAGCGTCCCCAGTCCGGAGCACCGGCACCCACGTGCCGGCCCACGACCGAAAGCTGTCCCCATGACGCGTACCGTGACCCCCCGCCGCCCCCTCACGGCGGCCGCCGCCGTCGTGCTCGTCGCGCTCGCAGCATCGTGCGGCGACGGTGCGACCGACTCGTCCACCACACCGGCACCGTCGACGGCACCCGCGACGAGCGGGCCCGAGGCGTCCTCCACCTCTGGTGCCACCGCGGACCTCAGCGTCACCGTCGACGCACCGTTCCCCGAGGCGCGGTGCGCGGCCAATCGGGCTGCCGGCACGATCGTGTACCTCTCGGGGTTCGACTATGCGGCCACGGCGTCGATCGTCGACGTACTCGTCGCCCAGCACGAGGGCTATTTCGAGCAACTGTGCCTCGACGTCGAGGTCCGCCCCAGTTTCTCCACCGACAACTACCCGTTCGTCGCCTCCAACGATGCGCAGTTCGCGTCGGCCGGCTCGTTCAGCGAGATGGTCGACTTTGCCGGGGCGAACGACGCCGGGTTCGTGGCCCTCGGCGTCGAGGGTCGCACTGGTATCGATGCGCTCCTCACCAAGAAGGGTGAGGTGTCCACGCTCGCCGACCTCGAGGGAACGACGATCGGTGTCAAGGGTGCACTCACCACCTCGGTGCGTGCCATGCTCGCCACGGCCGGCCTCACCGAGGGCGAGAACTTCCAGACCGTGCTGCTCGACGGCTACGACCCGCTCGCACACATCGCGTCACCCGGCATCGTCGGGTTCCCCGTGTACAAGAGCAACGAGCCCGGGCAGCTCGACGCGGCAGGCGTCGAGTACGACCTGTTCGACCCGAGCGACTACGACGTACCCGGTTCGTTCGGCGTCCTCTACTCCAACACGACGTTCGTCACCGAGCACCCGACCGCGGCACAGGACTTCATGCGTGCGGCGATGAAGGGCCTCCAGTTCGCGATCGACGACCCGGCCGCTGCCGCCGCGATCGCGGTCGACGCGATCAACTCGGGCGACAACGCGATGTACCTGTCGGCCGAGAGCGAGACGGCGCGGTGGGGCGTCGAGTCGGCACTCGTCGCCGAGCGCGTCGCCGCCGATGCACCACTTGGCGTGCCGCTGCCCGACCTGCTGCAGGACGAGGTCGAGGCCTACGCGGCGGTCGGCCTGTTCGACGGCTCTGCGCCCGACATCACGTCGATGGTCGACGCCACCGTTGTCGGTGACCTGTACGACGGTGGCGCGCTGGTCTGGCCGAGCGACGGCTGACCGTCAGCTGCGCCGGGCGAGCGCCTGGCGGGCGTGGTCGATGTCGTACTTCAGCTGCTGCTGCAGCGCATCGATGCCGTCGAACTTGCGCTCGCTGCGCAGGAAGTCGGTGAACTGCACGCGCGCCGTCTCGCCGTAGAGGTCTCCTGCGAAGTCGAGCAGGTGCGCCTCGAGCAGCGACACCTCCGCACGTTCGTAGAACGTGGGCCGGCGACCGAGGTTCATCGCACAGGCGTGGCGGGAGCCGTCAGGACGCAGGTACCAGCCGGCGTACACGCCGTCTGCCGGCAGGCAGATCGAGGACGGCACCTCGACGTTGGCCGTCGGGAAGCCGATGGTGCGGCCGCGCTGGTCGCCCTGCACGACCGGCCCTCGTGCCTCGAACGGACGTCCGAGCATCGAGGCCGCGAGCTCGACCTGACCACCGGCCATCGCCCGGCGGATCGCAGTCGAGCTGATCGATTCGTCGGGGCCGTCGGTACGCGGCAGCAAGGACATGGGCACGACGTCGAACCCCGTCGTGGCGCCGAACTCGCGCAGCGTCGCGATGTTGCCGCGCCGCCCGCGTCCGAAATGGAAGTCGTCGCCCACGACGATCGTCGACGTGCGCAGACAGTCGACGACGACTCGTCGGGCGAAGTCGATCGGCTCCTCCTGCGACTGGTGCTCGTCGAAGTGAACGAGCAGCGTCGCATCGACACCGGTGGACTCGAGCAGCTCGAGCTTCTGCGACAGGTCGGTGAGCAGCCGCGGTGCGGACTCGGGACGCACCACCGATGCCGGATGCCGGTCGAACGTGATGACCACGCTGCGCCCCTGCACAGCAGCCGCACGGCGGCGCACCTCGGCGATGACGGACTGGTGGCCGAGGTGTACGCCGTCGTAGGCGCCGATGGTGACCACACTGCGCTCGCCGGGCCACGGGCAGACAGAGGTGTCGGTGATGACGAGCACGGCGCAACGCTAGCCGTGGCGCCTCAGGCGGCCACCACCACGGCGGGCTTCACGTCGGCCGTGCGATGTGGTTCGTACATCGCCAGCAAGTCGCCGTCCGGACCGACCACCGCCCACGGCCCGTCACCGTCGAACGCACCGCTGACGAGGCCCGCCGACGGACCGCGGTCGAGCACGCGACCCTGGCGGACCATCGCCGCGGTCGCCGCGTCGACGACCACTCGCGGATAGTCGACGACTGCGTCGGCGAGCGGGATGAGCTCGACCTCGTCGGGCGGCCGCGCCATCTCGACCGTGAAGCGGCCGACGGCGGTGCGGCGCAGCGATCGAAGGTGTGCCGCCCCGCCACAGAGCCGGCCGAGGTCGTCCGCGAGCGAGCGGATGTACGTGCCCTTCGAGCACACCACCTCGACCGCGACCACCAGCGGGTCGGCGGTGGGCACGACGTCGAAGCGGCGCACGGTGACCGGGCGCGCGGCGCGCTCGACCTCGATGCCCTCGCGGGCGAGTTCGTGCAGACGCCGGCCGTCGACCTTGAGTGCGCTCACCATCGGCGGCACCTGCAGGATGGCGCCGACGAGGTGCGCAGCCACCTCGTCGCGAATCCGGTCGATCGACAGACCCGTCATGTCGAACCTCGCGGTGACGACACCGGACGAGTCGAGCGTGTCGGTCGCCGTGCCGAACACGACCTCGGCGGTGTACGTCTTGCCCAGATCGGTGAGGAAGCGGACAAGGCGCGTCGCCCGACCGACGCCGACGAGCAGCACCCCGGTCGCGTCGGGGTCGAGCGTGCCCGCGTGACCGACCTGACGTTCACCGAAGCGTCGACGCAGCATGCCGACGACATCGTGGCTCGTCACCCCGGCCGGCTTGTCGACGATGGCGACCCCGTGGGTGGTCGGCGGGCGCCGACGGGCCATCAGTCGTCCGACTCGACGGTCTCGCCGGCGTGCTCGTCGTCCTCCGGCCGCTGCGGCAGCGTGCCCGACCGGTGCAGGATCTCCTCGATCCGCTCAGCGGCACGGATGACCTCGTCGGGACGGAACGAGAGGATGGGCGTCTTCTTGGCGCGGACCTGCTTGCCCACGGCGGACTGCAGCCGAACGCGATGGTCGCCCAGCGCCTCGAGGATCCCGGCGTCGCCGTCCTCGCCGAGCAGCGAGTCGTAGCGCACGATCGCCCGGTTCATCTCCGGGTCGACCTCGACGTTGGTGATCGTCACCATCGCGAGCCGTTCGTCGTCAATGCGCGTCAGTTCGTCGGCAATGACCTCGCGCAGCGACTCCCCGAGACGGGCACTACGCGGATAGCGCTGCGGTGACGGGGCTCGACGGGGGCGGCTCACAGCGGGTCACGCTACCGAGCGGTCAGTCGAACTGCGGGCGCGCCCGCAACGAGCGCTTCAGCTCGGCCATGCCGCTGGTGGTGGCGATGGTCTCGATCGCGTCCCACAGGCGAGTGGCGTCCACGCCGCGAGGGATCTGGGCGATGACCGGACCGAAGAAACTCGACTCGTTCGCCGCACCCGGGTGGAACGTGATGATGGGCGTCCCCACGTCGCGACCGGTGCGCGACAGCGCGAGCTCGGTGCTGGCGTAGATGGCCTCGTCGTGCGACGCCTCGTGCACCTGCGGGGCGAGGTCGGCCGGCAGGTCGGCCGTGCGCAGCATCTCGGCCATGAACGTCACCGGCTCGTCGACGAGCTCCTTGCGACGGCCGTCACGGTGGATGGCCTCACCCAGCGCCGTGTACAGCGCACCCACGGCCTCGTTGCCGTGCGAGAGCCGGGCGGCATCACACACGCGGTGCGCGTGCAGACCGGCGAGGTGCACGCCGCGGTACTCGTCCGTGTACCACTCGCCCGTCTGCTGTTCGTTGAGCTTCTTCAACGAGATGAACTGCCAGTTGACCTCGTACTCGCGGATGGACTGCACCTCCACCACCCAGCGCGACGTGATCCATGCCCACGGGCACACGGGGTCGAAGAAGAAGTCGAGGTCGGCCATGCGGGCGACGATATCGGCACGACGAGTCGGCCGTGCCGCAACCGGCCCGGCGCGTGTGCGCCGGACCGTCGGTGCTCAGACCCGGGCGATCTCGCGCTCGTCGAAGGTCTCGATGAGGTCGCCGGGCTTGAGGTCCTGGAAGTCGCTGAGCCCGATGCCACACTCGAAGCCCTCGCGAACCTCGCGGGCGTCGTCCTTGAATCGCTTGAGCGACTGGATCGAGCCCTTCCAGATGATCGTGCCGTCGCGGAGGAAGCGCACCTTCGAGCCACGCGTGATGACGCCGCTGCGCACGTAGCAACCGGCGATCGCGCCGATCTTGGGGACGCGGAAGATCTCGCGCACCTCGGCCTCGCCCGTGACCACCTCTTCGAACTCGGGTGCGAGCATGCCGACCATCGCGCGCTCGATGTCCTCAAGCAGTTTGTAGATGATCTCGTACGTTCGGATGTCGACGCCCTCGGACATCGCCATCTCGCGGGCCTTGCGGTCCGGTCGGACGTTGAAACCGATGATGGTGGCGTTGGTGGCCGAGGCGAGCGAGATGTCGTTCTCGGTGATACCGCCGACGGCGCTGTGCACGAAGGCCAGCTTGACCTCGTCGCGCTCGAGCTTGCGCAGCGACTCGGTGACCGCCTCGAGGGAGCCGTGCACGTCTGCCTTGAGGAGCAGGTTGAGCGTGGCGACCTCGCCGGCCTGGATCTGGCTGAAGATGTCCTCGAGCTTGACGCCCTTCTGGACACGCGCATCGCCGCGCTGGTTGGTGAGGCGGCTTCGCTGTTCGCGTGCCTCGGCA
>JBMSSR010000200.1:0-5151 GCA_049424465.1 Ilumatobacteraceae bacterium | reverse complement strand
CGTGCGGTGGCGTGTTCAACCAGAACCTCGCCGCCGACTACGTCAACGGCGGCAACGGCCGCTGATCAGAAACTGAGGTTCGCGGCGTACGACGTGGCCGTACTCGTGATCGATGTGACCTCAACGCGAAAGAGCGTGACGCCGATCGGCATCGTGTAGATGACGGTCGGAAGGGAGCCTGAGCTTGCGGTGCCGCGGGCCTTCTCGACGAGTCCTGCGTCAGAGGCGTACACGATCCAGTCGTAGTTAAAGACCTCAGGTGTCGACGTCCACGTCACGCGAATGTTGCGCGTGCTCGTGCTTCGGCTGAACGTCGGTGTGCTCGTCGGCGCGGCGGGGAGGGCGACGCTTGCGGCGTGGGCGGCAGTGGGGAGCGCGAGCGTCACGATGCCGGCCAGTGCGCCGGCGCTGAGCGCGAGTGCACGCCGACGGTCGAGCGGTGCGGTGGCGGCCGCCTCGGCCGCCTCGACCACACCGGCGGCGACGAGATCGGCAGCGATGGGGTCGGTCACGTCGAGCCACCCGTCGCGATCGGTGTCGGCACCCGACTCCGCAGCGGCGAGCAGTGCGCGCAGCGCGTCGGCGTACGGTCCGTGGACGGTGTGCACCAGTGCCTGTCGGGTGTCGCAGACCATCACGGCACCGTCGTCGGTGACGTGGTGGGTGCGGTGGGCGAGTCGCACGCGCATGCACACAGGGTAGACACCCGTGCCGATGCGCTCAATGGGGTCTCGTCGTCGGGCCGCACCCACGGCGTGGGTGGATCAGTCGAGGCGGGCGACGGTGGCACGCAGCACGGTGCCGCCGAGTGCCTGGAGGCGGACGGCCGGGCCGTGGCCGGCTGCGGCGACGAGCACGTGGTCGGCGAGGCGTCGCACGCGGGTGGCCTCGCGGCGCGAGGCGCTGGCGCGTCGGTCGGCGGCGATGAGGCGCGCCTCGACCTCGCTGGCCGTGGCGAGCTGTTCGAGCTGTGCGGGGTGGAGGGGCACCGGTGTGCCGAGGTGCTCGCGCAGCGTGTCGAGGACGAGGCGCGCCCGTGCCGCCAGGTGGTGGCGGCGCAGCGACTCGACCAACGAGGCCCGTGCGTCGTCGGTGCGCAGCTCGCCGCGCAGTACGAGGTGACGGTGCAGGTCGACGAGCCGGTGCACCGTGCCGTCGGGTCGCGCGGCATGCGCGATCAGGGCGACCGTGTGCGTGACGGGACCGACGCGACGGATACCGCTGCTGGCGAGTGGATGTGTGACGGGAAGCGGTTCGGCGTCGTGCCACAGCGCGCGCTGGTCGTGCACCGGGAGCGTGCGCGAGAGGCGGCGGTGCACGTCGATGCTGGCACCCGACCCGTTGCCGAGGTTGACCGCTGCACCGTGGCCGACGAGGTGCCAGCGGTGACGCCGGTCGACGCGCCAGCCGAGCGATGCCATCGTGTCGAGCGCGTCGCGGAGACGGTGGTCGGGGATGAGCACGTCGGCGTCGCCGAGGGGCCTCAGCTGGTGCTCGGGGTAGACGTCACCGAGCAGGCCGATGCCCTTGAGCGCGAGCACGTCGATGCCGGCGCGGTGCCATGCGTCGAGCACGGCGCCGACCTCGTCGAGGACACGCACGTTGAGGCCCCACGCGACGGACGTGGCTCGCTCGCACGCGCGTCCGACGGCATCGGGCAGGCCGAGCGTCGCCCAGCGCGTCGACAGCAGTGGCAGCAGGCGTTGGGGCGCACCGGTGGTCAGCCAGTGCGCGAGGCGGTCGGCATCACCGAGGTGCGCGACGAGTGCGGCGGCGGCGTCGCCGGCCCGGTCGAGGTCGTCGTGCGCGGCAGCGATCTGCAGCAGTGTGTGCGGTTCCCTGGCCGTCACGGGCCGCGAGGCTATTGCCCGACCGTCACCCGGTGGGCGTGCCGTTCGGCCCATTTCGGTGGCGTGGGTGTTCCTCCCGGTACGCGTCGTAGGTGGGGCGTGATCGTCGCGAGGCGGGACGGTTTAGGGTTCGGCCGTGGCGCGCTGGGGGATTGCCGACGACGGCGACGTGATCGAGGTGGCGGGCCCCGACGATGTGGTCGAGGCGGTGCTCGTGACGGCGGCACCGCCGCTGGGCGTGGTGTGGCGGTCGACGCAGCCACCGCGGATGCCGGTGCAGCGTCGCATCGAGGTGGACGCTGACGCCGATGGTCGCATCGACGTGCGCGTCGACGGCCACCGCCGGGCGGGCGGCGCCGACGCGGTCGAGTCCGAACTCGCACTCTTCGCGGCAGAGCGCCTCGAGGGACTGGTGGCCGTGCACGCGGCCGTCCTGCGGGTCGAGTCGGACGTGGTGGTGATCCCCGGTCGGTCGCACAGCGGCAAGTCGACGTGGTGCGCTGCGGCACTCGACGCGGGGCACGAGGTGTGGAGTGACGAGTTCGCGCTGGTCGACCGCGTGGGGTGCGTGCGCGGCTGGCCGAGGCCGCTGCGGCTGCGCACGGCATCGGGTGTCGTGCGTCGTGCACTGTCGCCGACAGCGCAGGCGCCGGTCGGCGCGTCCGCTGGCGCACCGGTGGCGGTGGTCGCCGCTGTGGCGCACGGCGCGCGGCACGAGGTGCGCGGGTTGTCGGAGTCGGAGGCGATCGGGGTGGTGCTCGCCAATGTGGTGTGCGCGCAGCGGCGGCCCGAGGAGTCGTTCGCTGCCGCGGTCGCGCTCGTGCGTGGGGCGCGGTGCGTGGGCGGGACACGGGGTGAGGCAGACGACGCGGTGCGGTGGCTCGCCGACATGCTCGGCCGTGGTGCCGGCAGCGACACCGCAGGCGCACGCGGCGCCGCCGCGGGCGAGCACACTGCCACGGCGCACGGCACGGCACGGCGTCTGCGGTGAACGACTCGCGTCGCGCGTGGCTGACGCGCAACCTGCTGGTGCTGACGGCGGTGTCGTTCGCGCAGGATGCGGCGAGTGAGTTGCTGTACCCGTTGCTGCCAGTGCTGGTGACGGGTGTGCTGGCCGCACCACCGGTCGTGCTCGGGGTGGTCGAGGGCCTGGCCGACGCGTCGGCTGGTGTGAGCCGCTACGTGGCGGGGCGGTGGAGCGACCGTCGCGGGCGGCGGCGGTTCATCGCCGCGGGCTACTCGCTCGCCGCGGTCGGCAAGGTCGTGGTCGCGGCTGCCGTGGCGTGGCCGATGGTGCTGGCGGGGCGCGTGATCGACCGGTTGGGCAAGGGTGTCCGGTCGGCGCCGCGTGACGCGCTGCTGGCCGAGGGGGTGCCGAGCGAGGCGCTCGGACGAGCGTTCGGCTTCCACCGCGCGGGCGATTCGTTGGGCGCGGTGGTGGGACCGCTGCTGGGACTGTGGGCGCTGTCAGCGATGGACGGCGACGTGCGCGCGGCGATGTGGTGGGCCGTCGTGCCGGCGGTGGTGTCGGCCTCGTTGGTGGCGCTGGTGCGCGAGCGGCACGAGGAGGTGGGCGCGGGTTCGGGTGTGGCGGCGCGCACATCGACGGCGCCGCGGACCGACGCGGCCGACGTGCCGTTGCCGGGTCGGGCGAGGGCCGTGATGGCGGTGCTCGTCGCGATCGCAGTCGTCAACTTCTCCGATGCGCTGGTGCTGCTGCGCGTGCGGTCGCTGGGGTTCTCGGTGACCGAGATGGTGGCGGCGTACGTGGTGTTCAACTCGGTGTACACGCTCGGGTCGTACCCGGCGGGTGCCTGGTCGGACCGGGCACCGCGACACGTCGTGTACGCACTCGGCCTCGCCGCGTTCGGCGTCGCGTACCTGGGTCTCGGCGTCGTCGACGGTGGACCGGTGGTGTACGCACTCGTCGCCGTGTACGGCCTCTTCCCGGCGCTCACCGACGGGGTGGGCAAGGCATGGGTGGCGAGTCTCGTGCCGCGCGCGCAACTGGGGCGCGCCCAGGGTGTGTTCCAGGCCTGCACGAACGGTGCGGTGCTCGTGGCGGGGCTGTGGGCAGGTTTGTTGTGGCACGCCGGTGAGGGCGATGGGTCGGTGCCGCTGGTGGTGAGCGGTGTGGCCGGGTGGTGCGCGGCGCTGGGGCTGCTGGTCGGCGCGCGTCGACTGGTGGGCCGTGGTGGTGCTGGTGCCGACGGCGCGGGTGCGGCCGCCGGGTGAGCCGTTCGGCGGCCTGCGCTCGCAGGCGCGCGGCTAGGGTGCGCAGCACGAGGAGGAACCCATGAAGAGCATCGTGGTGGGCGTGACCGAGACCGAGACGTCGCAGCTCGCGGCGCGACGTGCCGTCGAGCTGGCTGTCGCCACGAGTGCCACCGTGCACTTCGTCACTGCGGTGAAGGAGGCACAGGTCGAGGTGCTCGAGATGGGTGGCGACTCGTGGGAGCTGAACAGCCTCGAGGAGGCCCGTGCCAAGGTGGCGCGGTTCATCGAGTCGATGGGTGTCGCCGTGTCGCACACGGTGGACGCGCTCGAGGGCGATCCGGGTGCGGTGCTGCTGCGTGCGGCCGAACGACTGGGTGCCGACCTGATCGTGGTCGGCAACGTGCGCATGCAGGGTGTGGGTCGCGTGCTCGGCAGCGTGGGCGCCGACGTGCTGCGCCAGGCGCCGTGCGACGTGTTGATCGTCAAGACGGTCTGAGCCGCTGCTGCCGATCTGCCACCCGGGCTCACTGACCGTGCCCCCGTCGTGACGGAGGGTCACCGGTCGGCGACGACCCCCTTTCGGTTCACCGATCGATGGGCCAGACTGATGGCCGCCCGTCGGCAGACAGTCGGCGGCGCGAACTCCTCGACACCCCCGAGACCATGACTGCTGACGATTCCTCCTGCCCCTTCTGCTCGCAACCGGTGACACCCGACATGATGCGGTGCCAGAACTGCGGGCACCGTCTCGTCGAGCAAGGGGCGCCACCGCCCAAGTCGCCGTCGCCGACACCGTCCGATGCACCGCGTTCGGCCTCGATCCGCACCCAGTTGCTGCGCGCACCCGAGCCGCCCGAGAAGGGCCGTCGTCGTCAGGCCGAACCGCCTGCACCCTCGGCTCCCGCACCGGCGACGCCCGCTCCGGCGGCCGAGTCGGCGCCGCAGCGCTGGAGCTTCCCCGAGGCATCGACCACCCCGCCGGCACCGCCCGCGCCGGCACCCGAGACACTGTGGTCGACGGTGTCCGATCCCGAGTCGACACCGGCGAGCGGGACGACACCGGCCCCGGTGACCGACTCGTCGA
>JBMSSR010000199.1:0-5153 GCA_049424465.1 Ilumatobacteraceae bacterium | reverse complement strand
CCGGGCCTCGGTAGCTCAATGGAGAGAGCAGCGGGTTTCTACCCCGTTGGTTGTGGGTTCGAGTCCTACCCGAGGCGCTGACGGACGGCCCCGCGGCGCGGGCCGATCGGCCTCCGAACGGGCCGTCGGCGGTGGAAAATGGCGCTCACGGCCTACCCTGACAGGACCCTCCGGGCGCTCCGCCTGCGTGCCGCCGTCCCAACCCCTGTGAGGTCGCTGTGAAGTTCAAGAAGGGCGAGACCGTCATCTATCCCCAGCACGGTGCCTGCATCGTGAAGGGGACCGAGAAGATGGAGGCCTTCGGCGTCGTCCAGGACTACCTCATCCTCAAGACGGTCATCAACGAGATGACCCTGCGGGTGCCGGTCGCCAAGGCGCAGGAAGTGGGGGTCCGCCCGCCGGTCAACGCCGACGAGCTCGAGGACCTGGTGGCAGTGCTCAGCAAGCCCGATCCGCGCGTGCCCAGCAACTGGAGCCGCCGGTTCAAGAACCACCAGGAGAAGCTGAAGAGCGGCGACGTCTACCAGGTCGCCGAGGTGGTGCGGAACCTGGCGGCGCGCAACCGCGACGCCTCGCTGTCGGCCGCCGAGCGCACCATGTACGACCGGGCGCGCATCAACCTCATCAGTGAGATCGCCCCGGCGCTGAAGGTGAGTGCCGAGGAAGCAGAGCGGTACCTCGACGAGGCCCTCGCCAAGGGTGTGCTCAAGCCGCCCAAGGCGGCCAAGGTCGCAGCGGCGAAGAAGAAGGCGACCTGACGGTCGTCGCCGCCGGCCCATCGGGTCGGGTTCGCTGACGGCACCCGTCCACGGCGCCTCGCAGTCGCTGTCGTGGGGCGGTCTACAGTCGGTGCATGCACGAACGCGCACACGTCTCCCGCGACCACCTCGAGTCGCTCATCCGTTCCGGTGAGATCGACACGGTGGTGATGGTGTTCCCCGACCTGCAGGGTCGACTCGTGGGCAAGCGCACCACAGGCCGGTTCTTCCTCGAGCAGGTGGCCGACGACGGCACCGAGAACTGCGACTACCTCATCGCCTGTGACATCGACAACAACCCGGTGCCCGGGTACCGCTTCGCGAGTTACGAGCAGGGCTACGGCGACATGCTCGCCCGCGCCGACTGGTCGACGGTGCGCATCACGCCGTGGGTCGAGAAGACGGCGATGGTGATGTGTGACCTGTACGACGTCGAGTCGGGCGGGATGATCGAGGTCGCGCCGCGCACGATCCTCCACCGCCAGGTCGAGGCGGCGGCAGCGATGGGCTTCCTGCCGATGGTGGCGAGCGAGATCGAGTTCTTCCTGTTCAAGGACACCTACGACGAGGCGCACGACAAGGGATACCGCGACCTGCGTCCCCACTCGCCGTGGGTCGAGGACTACCACGTGCTGCAGACCACCAAGGACGAGTACATCCTCGGGCAGATCCGTCGCGGGCTCGAGGCAGCAGGGGTGCCGGTCGAGTTCTCGAAGGGCGAGGCCGGCAAGGGCCAGCACGAGATCAACCTCGACTACACGACACCGGTCGAGATGGCCGACCGCAACAGCGTCTACAAGACGGCGGCGAAGGAGATCGCGCACCTCAACGGGCGTTCGATCACCTTCATGGCCAAGCCCGATTTCGGTGACACCGGGTCGTCGTGTCACATCCACTCGAGCCTGTGGTCGCTCGACGGGTCGACGGCGGTGTTCGACGATCACCACGCCCCGCACGGCATGAGCGAGACGTTCCGTCACTACCTCGCCGGCCTCATCGCCACCGCGCGCGAGTTCAGCCTGCTGTGGGCCCCCACGGTCAACAGTTACAAGCGCTTCCAACTCGGGTCGTGGGCGCCCACGGGCATCGGCTGGGGCATCGACAACCGCACCCTCGGCTTCCGCAAGGTAGGTCACGGCAAGGGCACGCGAGTCGAGTGCCGCATCCCCGGTGCCGACGCCAACAGTTACTTCGCGTTCGCGGGGCAGTTGGCCGGCGGTCTGTACGGCATCCGCCATCGGCTGCCGCTGTCCGAGCCGTACATGGGCAACGGGTACGAGGCACCCGACATCGACCGCATTCCGTGGAACCTGCCCGACGCGATCGCGCTGTGGGAGGGCTCGTCGATCGCCCGTGAGTGCTTCGGCGACGACGTGCACCACCACATCCTCACGATGGCCAAGGCCGAGTGGATGGCCTTCAACCACCACGTCACCGACTGGGAACTGCGCCGCTACTGGGAGCGCATTTAGCGGAAAATTCGTTCCGCAGAGGTGACTGATCGGAACAGTCCGTCGACGGTCGATCTCTCGTCGAGGTCCTTCCTCGCGCGCCGATGGCGTGGGCTATGGTGACGCCGTCCACGGTCGGCGCCGCCGACACCACCATTGGGGGAAGACACAGATATGACAGACAAGAAGATCATCTGGGTGCCGAACAACTCGGTGACCCGTCGCCAGTTGCTCGTCGGTGGTACTGCTGCGGCAGCCGCTGCGGCGACGCTGGCAGCGTGTGGTGGTGACGACACGACGTCGGCACCGACCACGACCGAGGCTGCGACGCCGCCGTCGATCACCGCGGCGCCCGACACCACGGCGCCGACGGGTGGCATCACCAAGGGCGGCATCCTGCGCATGGGCACGCTCGGCGGGTCGAACGACCTGCTCGACGGCCAGCACATCGTGTCGAAGGCCGACATCGCCCGCATCGTGACGGGTTGGGAAGGCCTCCTGAACTTCGACCCGGCGTACAACATCGTCAACGACGATTCGATCGCCGAAGAGGTCGAGGCCAAGGCCGCCGACAACTACGTCGTGCGCCTCAAGGAGGGCATCCTCTTCGCCGACGGCAAGCCCGTCACGGCCGATGACGTCATCTACTCGTTCACCCGCATGCTCGATCCCGACAACGCCGTGTTCGGCGGCGCGGCGCTGCGACCGATCCTCGACCCGACCGGTCTGGTCAAGGTCGACGACCGCACGGTCGAGATCACCCTGAAGCAGCCGGTCGCCACGTTCCCCGAGGGTCTGTGCGCGTACACCTGCAACATCGTGCCCACCGGCTACGAGCGCTTCGCCGGCGACCCGACCAACCAGATCGGTACCGGCCCGTTCATGCTCCAGGAGTTCGAGGTCGGCGTGCAGTCCATCCACGTGCGCAACCCCAACTACTGGCAGCCCGACAAGCCGTACTTCGACGAGGTCCACATCATCGACTTCGCCGACGCCGACGCGATGGTCAACGCCCTGCTGGCCGACCAGATCGACTGCTGCGCCGACATCCCGGCAACTGCGGTCGAGACGCTCAACGGCGGTGGCATGAGCGTGCTGAACGCCGCCGGTGGCGGCTGGACGCCGATCTTCATGGCCGTCGACATCGAGCCCTTCACCGACAACAAGGTGCGTCAGGCGATGCGTCTCATCCCCGACCGCCAGGGCGTCATCGACCAGGTGGCGGGTGGCTACGGCACCATCGCCAACGACCTGTTCGCCCCGCTCGACGCCTGCTACATCGGTGACGAGCTGCCCCAGCGCGACCAGGACCTCGAGCAGGCAGCGGCGCTGCTGGCCGAGGCCGGCAACCCCGAGCTGCCGGCGCTGCTCGCGCCGAACGACACGGCCGGCCTGCCCGAACTGATCCAGGCGTTCGCGGCCATGGCCGCCGAGGGTGGCATCACCATCGACGCCCAGGTCGTCGATGGCGGCATCTACTGGGGTGACGAGTACCTCAAGCGCCCGTTCGGCACCGACTTCTGGGGCACCCGCAACTTCCTCGCCCAGTGCGCGGCGGGCGAGCTGCCCTCGGCCCCGTACCCGGACACGCACTGGCCGCCGGCCGGCTCGACGTTCATCGACGACTACAACGCTGCAGTCGCCGAGACCGACCTCGAGAAGCGCAAGGTCATCACCGACAAGATGCAGAACGAGCTGTACGAGACCGGTGGTCTCATCATCGCGTTCTTCGGCAACCAGATCGACGGCTTCAACCCGCGTGTGCAGGGTCTCGTCGAGCGTCCCAACACCCTCAACCTCGACCACTACGGCCGGGGCTACAAGAACCTCTACTTCTCGGAGTGATGTTCTGACGTCGGTGCCGGGCCTGCATGTGCGGGCCCGGCACCGCTGTTTCCGCCCACCGTCATCGTGGGGACATGCTGCAACGGCGCGGCGTGGGCATCGACGGTGTACCCAGTCAGTCTGTTCAGGGGAATCAAATGTCGAACTGGAAGGGACTCGCGCGCTTCATCGTGCGACGAGTCGCCCTCGGTGCGCTGACGCTGCTGATCGTCTCGATCATCGTGTTCGGCGCCACCCAGGCACTGCCGAGCGACCCGGCCACGGCCATGCTCGGCAAGAACGCAACACCCGAGGCTGTCGCCGCGCTCACCAAGCAGCTCGGTCTCGACCGCCCGATCACGACGCAGTACGCCTCGTGGCTGAAGGGGACGCTCACCGGCGATCCCGGTACGTCGTTCCAGGCGCAGGTACCGATCCTCGACTACATCGGCGCCCGGGTCGGGAACTCGCTGTTCCTGCTCGTACTGGCGACGGTGGTATCGGTCCCGGTGTCGCTCGTCATCGGCGCCGTGCAGGCGCGTCGACGCGACAAGTGGTTCGACCAGGTGTCGTCGTTCACGATGCTCGGCCTCGCGTCGATCCCCGAGTTCGTCATCGGCGTGGTGATGGTCATCGTCTTCGCCACCCGCCTCTCGAAGCTGCTCCCGGCCGTCACTCAGATCGGCATGGACCGACCGTGGCAGCACATGGACCAGATGATCCTGCCGTCCCTCACGCTCGTGCTCGGTGCGGTGCCGTACATCTCGCGAGTCACCCGCGCTGCGCTCATCGAGGTCCTCGAGAGCGACTACATCGAGATGGCCCGCCTGAAGGGGGCGCCCGAGCGCACGGTGCTGTGGCGCCACGCGATGCCCAACTCACTCGGGCCGGTCTTCCAGGTCATCGCCCTCAACGTCGCCTACTTCGCGGGCGGCGTCATCGTGGTCGAGTACCTGTTCAACTACCCCGGCATCGGTGGGGCGCTGCAGGCGGGCGTCCGGGTGCGTGACATCCCGGTCATCCAGTTCCTGGTGATGGTGCTCGCGACGGTGTACGTCGTCGTCAACCTCATCGCCGACACGGCCACCATCCTGGTGACGCCCCGACTCCGCACGAGGAT
>JBMSSR010000198.1:0-5155 GCA_049424465.1 Ilumatobacteraceae bacterium | reverse complement strand
CGCGTCATCTCGTACCACTTGGGCAGCCGCGAGCGGCTGGTCGCCGAGGAACAGGCCGAGCGATACGTCGCCGACGGCCGCGCCGAGGCCGACCGTCTCGCCACTGCCGTCGCCGTCTCGACCTCACCCGACGACTTCCGCGCCGCCTGCCTCGACATCGTGCGCGCGCGCGTCAGCGCCGAGCGCACCGCCAGCCGGTTCAAGCAGGCGTCGGCGCTCGGCGCCGGCATCGAGCGGCCCGACCTGCGCGAGCTGCTCGCCGAGCAGCAACACGCCGTCACCGAGCGAGTCGCCACGTCCGTCGCCCAGGCGCAGCGACGCGGCCTGTTCTGCGCGGACCTGGACCCGTTCGGCGTCGCCGAGGTCATCAGCGCGCTGTCGTTCGGTTTCGTGCTGAGCGACCTCGACGGCGGCGCCCGTTCGCGGGACGGCGTCGTCGGCGTGCTCGACCGCTTCATCTCCAGCCTCGTCGCGGCCTGAGCGGGCCACTCACGCCGTGCCGGCAGGTGCCCGGCAGGGCACCGGCCGACGGCGCCGGCGGATAGCGTCTCGCCCGTGTCACGACTCGCCACGGCGCTCCTCCATCGCTGGCAGGTCGTCGTCCGCCAGCGCCACGTGGTGCAGACCGCCGTCGTTGCGTGTGTCGTGACCGCCGTCGTGCTCTCGCTCGCCCAGCCCACGGCCTACGAGGCATCGGTCGACCTGCTCGCGCCGCCGCGCACCAGCACCAGGGTGCTGGCCGACTCGCCGGCCACCATCACCGGGTCGGCGCTCGAACGGGGCACCGCCAACGAGCTCGCCGTCATCGAGGGTGACGTGGTGCGCACCGCCGTCCAGCAGGCGCTGCGCCTGCCCTCACCCCCCGAGCGGCCCGTCGCCAGCGCCGTGCGCCGCACCGACATCATCCGCATCACGGTGCGCAACGCCGATCCCGCCAGCGCCGCGGCGCTCGCCCAGGCGTACGCCGACGCCTACATCGAGGTGCGTTCCCAGCAGGTGACGCTCGAGCTCACCACCGCGACCACCGAGCTCGGCGGCATCATCGGCCGGCTGCAGGACCAACTCGCCCAGACCCCCGACACGTCCGCCGACCGGGCCACGCTCGAGGGCCAGCTCGAGACGTACCAGCTCACGCTCGAGCACCTCAACCTCGAGCTGCTGTCGCGCACCAGTGGTGTCACGCTCGTCAGCCCCGCTGCGATCCCGACCGATCCCGTCGCCCCGCGACCGTGGCGCGCAGGGGTGCTGGCGCTGCTCGTCGGTCTCGTCATCGGTGCGGGCGCGGCGCTCATCCTCGACCAACGACTCGTTGCCGCCGCCACAGCACGTCCTCCCCGCCGTCGCAGCAGCTTCGACGACGACATCAGCACGATCGATGCCGACGACGTGCTCGACATGTTCGCCGACCATGACCACGTCGACGATGACGCGTTCGCCGAAGCGCACGGGCCCGACGCCGACCATTTGTTCGATCTGGCCGACACTGTGCCGGCGGCCGCCGACCTCGAGGTCCTCGCCGACGACCTGTCGACCAGTGCCGCACACCACGACGACACACCCGTGCACGGCACACCGCTCCCCGCCGAGCAGGTCATCCGCGTCGTCCCCACCGACACCGCGCCCGCCCCTGCCCGCACGGCCGCCCGCCGTCCGAAGACCCGTCGGAGCCGTTGATGACACCCCAGGCCCTGCTTCGCGCCTCCGTCGCCGCCGTCGCCATCGCCGCCGGCGTCCTCGTCGCCGGCTTCCCCGACACACCGGCTGCGCGCATCCAGCTGACGCCCACGATCCCGACGTTCCCCGATCCGGGCATCGACGTCCCCACCACGCCGCCCACCACCAGCACCACGCTGCCGCCCGACACCACCGAGACGACCGCAGTGCAGAGCTTCGCGCCCACCACCACGGCACCCGCGCTGACGGCCCGCGCCGACATCACCGTCATCGTCGCCAACGCCACCGGTGTCGAGTCGGTCGCCGGTGTCTTCCGCGACCGCATCAAGCCGCTCGGCTACTCGACGACGTACGCCACGGTCGCCCGCGAGCTCACCGCCGGCACCACCGTGTACGGCATGATCGGCTTCGAGGACGAGGCGCTGCGGCTCGCGACCGAGGTCGGCCTCGGGCCTGACGACGTCGTGATCGTCGACACACAGTCCGGGGCGCCGGCCTACTCGCTCGACCTCGAGTTCGAGCTCCTCGTCATCGTCGGCACACGCACCTGACGCACCCCACCTGCCCGACGGCCACCGCCTGGGTACCGCCTCACGACGACGCCGACAGCAACGGTGCTGACAGCGACGACGGTGTCACGCCGACTCGGCACCCACCGCGGCGAGCGGCTCGGCGGCGTCGGCAGGGCGACGTCGACGCTGTGCCACCACCACGATGACGATGCCGGCGATGACCAGCGTTGCAGCAGGGCGGATCAGCGAGAACGTGTCGGCGCCGGTGTCCGGGATCACTGCGCCGACGATGAGCGGGATCGTGTAGGTGACCCCGTCGATGGTGAGGGCCATCTGGAACGTGCCCGCGGGCAGCGGCGGGATGTCGACCGCGACGGTGCCATCGGCTGCGACGATGAACGGTCCGAGGGTGACGAGCGACTGCGCGGCGAGCGAGGCGCTGCCGAGGTCGACGGTGATGTACACCTCTGCGCCGGGCTCGAAGCAGCACAGCGTGATCGTGAACGACTCACCGGGCGTGATGAAGCTGTCGCCATTGCTGTTCGTCGGCCACTCGATGACCACGTTGTCGGGCGGCGGCGGGTAGGTGCCCGCGAAGGCTGCCGTCGAACCGGCCAGCAGCGCCAGTGCACCGACCGCTGCCCCGATCATCGCCGTTCGCAGATTGCGCATCCTCGACTCCTCCCGCCGGCGTCGTGTCCGAGTGTACCCCTCTGACCGCCGCCCGTCGTCGGTCGGCCACCTCGTGCGAGGTGGACGGGTAGCGTCGCGGTCGGCATGCGACGGATGCGGATCACCATCGAGGGCCCCGTCGCGGTCGGCGTCCTCGCCATCGGACTCGTTGCCGGCGTGGCCGCCGCACTCGGGGGGCTTCACCCCACCGGTCACGGTGTCCTCGATGCCGTCGTGGTGGTCGGCGCCGTCACCGCATGCGTCTGGGCATCGGCTGCGGTGCACTGGTGGGTGGCTGCCCTCGCCGCCACGGCCCTCACTTCGATCGCCCCCACGTGGTGGCTCGCCGCACTCGGCGCCCTCGCGCTCGGCCTCAGCGCCTGGCTCGGCTGGCAGCGCGAGTCACTGCCGCTCGAGCGTGCCGGTGTCGCCGGCCTGCTCGTCACCATCGCCTCGCGCCTCGACGGCGTCGGCCCGTGGCACACCTTCGGCCTCTCGTCGCTCGCGGGCGTGGGCATCGTGCTGTGCGTCGCCGCATTCGGCTTCCGCCGCCACACCCATCGTCACCGCACGCTCATGTGGCGCGTCCTCGGCGGTGTCGGCGTCGCCGTCCCCGCCGCGCTGCTCGGCCTCGTCGTCGCGTCGCTGCTCGCCGAGGACTCGCTGCGCGCCGGCAATCGCGAGGCACGTGCCGGCATCGAACTGTTCCGCGCCGGCGACCTGCTCGGCGCCGCCGACCAGTTCGCCGCCGCCGCCACCGATCTGCACCGTGCGCACCTCGAGCTCAGCAGGCCGTGGGCACAGCCGGTCCGCCTCGTGCCCATCATCGCCCAGCACCGCAACGCAGCGGCCGAGGTCTCGGCACACGGGTCGATCGCCGCGGCGCGGATCGCCGACCTGCTCCGCACCGTCGACTACGAGTCGCTCTCACCCGTCGACGGTCGCATCTCGCTCGATGCAGTGCGCGCCCTCGACCGACCGCTGCACGACCTCGCCGGCGCCGTCGGCGACCTCGACGACACGCTCACACGCGCCGACAGCCCGTGGCTCGTGTTCGCCGTGGGTGACCGCCTCGACCGACTGCGCACCGAGGTGGCCGCGCAGCGCCGCGGCACCGACAACGCCGTCGCCGCCATCGAGCAGGCCCCCGAGATGCTCGGCGCGTCCGGCCCGCGCCACTGGTTCGTCGCGTTCACCACGCCCGTCGAGGCGCGCGCGAGCGGTGGCTACATGGGCAGCTGGGCGCTCCTCACCATCGACCGGGGACAGATCGACCTCAGCCGGTTCGGCAACACCCTCGAGCTCAACCAGACCGGCGCCGACCAGTCGCGCACGCTCGAAGGCGTGTCCGACGACTACGTCGCCAACTATGGCACCTTCATCTACGCCGACCAGCAGCAGCGTCTCATCGGTCCCGCGGCGTGGTCGAACATCACGACGTCACCCGACTTCCCCACCGTCGCCGCAACGATCGCCGAGCTCTTCCCCAAGAGCGGCGGTCTCGACGTCGACGGCGTGCTGATGCTCGACACGTCTGCGATCGCACGGCTCATGGACATCAGCGGGCCCATCACGGTGCCCGGTGCCGGCGTGGATGGCAGCGACCTCGAGCTGACGTCGGCCGACGCTGCGCAGTACCTGATGGTCGACCAGTACCGCATCGCCGACCAGGACCAGCGGCGCGACGCACTCGAGGATGTCGCGCGCACGACGTTCACCGCGCTGCTCTCCACCACGTTCCCGTCGCCACCGAAGATCGCCGAGCTGATGAGCCCGATGGCGCACGAGGGACGACTGGCCGCGTGGGCCCCGCGCGACGCTGAACAGGACGTGTTCACCCGGCTCGGCCTGTCGGGCGCGCTGCCGACCGTGCCCGTGCCCCTCGGCCAGCTCGGCGACTTCGGGCCCACCGCGTTCGGCGACGGCATCACGTACACACTCACCAACGCCACCGGCAACAAGATCGACTACTACCTCGACGGCACGGTCGACTACCGCGTGCACGTCGATCGCGACCGCGGCGTCGTCGACGGCACCCTCACCCTCACACTCACCAACTCGTCACCCACCTCCGGGTGGGGCGAGGGCGTCATCGGCAACGAGCTCGGTCTCCCCACCGGTACCAATCGCACGTGGCTCAGCGTGTACACCGCGCTGCCCTCGACCCGTGTCGTCGTCAACGGGTCCGACGAGGGTGCCCGGCGCACCACCGAGCACGGCTGGTGGGTCTCGTCGCGGCAACTCGACATCGCACCCGGCGAGACGGTCGAGGTCGTGGTCAGCGTGCGCGGGGGCCC
>JBMSSR010000197.1:0-5189 GCA_049424465.1 Ilumatobacteraceae bacterium | reverse complement strand
CCCGCCGCCCCGGCAGCGGGTGCCACCGGACGCCTCGAGCTCGTGTCGCTCTCGTTCGACGTCGCCGCCAACGGTGGTCTCGCCCTCGACCTCCGGCTGCCTGCCGACCTGTCGACCGATCCCGACGCGCGACTCGTCATCACGGCGCACCGTCCCGTCGAGAGCCGACGCCAGGTCGCCGAGGCGATCGACGGCACCCTGCCGCGCAACGCCGACTCGGTCGACCTCGACGGCGCGACGCTGGCCCATCCCGCCGCCGACCGCGTCCGGACGCTCATCCCGGTCGAGCGCTCGACGCGCACCGCCGCGGCCCTGCAGCTCGCACGGCCAGGCCTCTATCCGATCAGCGTCGAACTCACACGGCGCGGCGAGACGGTTGCCGACCTCGTGACGTTCGTCCACCGCCTGCCCGATGCCGACGAGGAGGACGAGCAGCCCATCCGCGTCGCCGTGCTGATGGGTACCGACCACGACGTCGAGATCGATCCCGACACGCTCGACCGCCCGGTCATCGACGACGCGGCCCTCGCAGAGCTGTCGCGCCTGGCCGACTCGCTCGAGTCGAGCGCGGTCCCGGTCGCGGTGTCCCTGTCGCCGGCGGTCGCTGCAGCGCTCGCCGAGGCCGGACCGGAGGCGGCCGCCGTCGCCGAGCGGTTGCGCGCACTCCTCCCCGACCACCTCGTCCTGCCGACGACGCTCTGGCCGATGTCGCCGTCGCAGGCCGCCGACGCCGACCTCGCCACGACCTACGGCCGATGGCTCCGCGACGGCGAGGACGCGCTGGCCGAGCTCGCCGGCACCACACCCGACCGGGCCGTCCTCGTGGTCGACGACGCGCTCACGGCGGCGGGCGGTGCGTTGCTGCGCGACCTCGGTGCCCGGCTGCTCGTGCTGCCCGTCGACCGCTACGACGACCTCCCCGGGTCGCTCGGCGGATTCACCGACAGCACACAGCTCGTGCAGCTCGGGGTCGACGACGACACCACCATCGACGGCGTCATCGTCGACCGCGTCGATGACGACCAGCTCTCGCACGCGACATCAGCGCCGTTGCAGACTGCGATCGAGATCGCGGCCGACCTCGTCGCCGCCCGCGAGGAGATCAGCATCGGTGGCGGCGAGCCGAGCCGCCACAGCGTGCTGCTCGCGACCACGCAGCTCGGCGTCATCCCGGCCGAGCTCCTCGGGCCGCTCACCGAGGTGCTGTCGTCGACCCCCTCGCTCGACATCGTCACCGTCGACGACCTGTCGGCACGGACCGACCAACTGCTCATCGACGGCACCGAGGTGGTCATCCCGCTCGATGACGCACGTGCCGCCGGTGACGGCGACACCATCGCTGACCGGGTCGCGCTCGCGTCCGCCGTGGTACTCGACGCCGCCAGCACCGGCAGCATGCTGCCCACCGACGACCCGCGCCTCGACGAGTGGCAGCGACGCATCGAGCTGCTGCCGACGTCGGCCCTCGACGATGACGAGGCAGCGGCCGTGGTCGCCGACATCGCGGCGCAGCTCGCGGACGTGCGCAACAGCATCGACCTGCCACGGGGGTTCTCGTTCACGCTCACGGGACGGCGCACCGACATCCCGGTGAAGCTCTTCAATTCGTCCGACACGCCGCTCACCGTGGTGGTGCGCCTCACCTCCACCAAGCTGGCGACCGCCGGCTCGCCCACGGTCACGCTGCCACCACGCGAGTACACCGACGTGCTCGTCCCGATCGAGGCGCGGTCGAACGGCCGCTTCCCCGTGACCCTCGAGGTGCTCACGCCGTTGGGCGAGGTCCCGCTCGGTGATGCCGTCCCGCTCGAGGCGCGTGTCGGTGCGCTGCGCGGCCTCGGACCGCTGCTCACCGGTGCGCTGCTGCTGGTGCTGCTCAGCTGGTGGGTGCGGCACGTCCGCGAGCTGCGCCGCGTACGGTTCGCCAGCGCACATCCGAGCGGCCGTGCGTACGACACGCGTGCGCCACGTCACGACGACGACCCGGCTGCCGTCGAACCACCGGCGCCCGACGTCACCGAGGGCCTGGGGGCCACCGCCCTCGCCGACCTCGACCCCGAGTCGGGTGGCGACCAGCGCTGAGCCGCATGCGGCCGTGCCCCGCAGCGACGCCGACTACCCTCCCGTGGTCGTGAGCACCTCGCCGTCCGCACCGTCCGTCCGCATCGTCACCGACTCGTCCTGCGACCTCCCGCAGTCGGTCGCCGACGAACTGGGCATCGCCATCGTCCCGCTCACGATCCGCATCGACGGCGTCGAGTACGTCGACCGCGCCGAGCTGACCCCCGCACAGTTCTGGGCCAAGTGCGCCGCGGCGGCCGAGCTCCCCTCGACCGCGGCGCCAGCCCCGGGCCAGTTCGAGACCACCTACCGGCAGCTCGTCGCCGAGGGTGCGACGAGCATCGTCGCGATCAACCTCAGTGCGGCGCTCTCCGCCACCATGCAGTCGGCCGAGCTCGCGGCGCGCTCGGTCGCCGACACGGTGCAGGTGACGGTCGTCGACAGCCAACAGGTCACACTCGGGCTGGGGTTGATCGTCGTGGAGGCCGCCCGACTGGCTCGGACCGGCGCGTCGCACGACGCCGTCGTCGCCCTGACCCGCGACCTTTCGTCACGCACCAAGGTGTGGGGCGCACTCGACACGCTCGAGAACCTCAAGAAGGGCGGGCGCATCGGTGGGGCGAAGGCCATGCTCGCGTCGGCGCTCGCCATCAAGCCGATCATCGAGGTGCGCGACGGCAAGGTCGAGGAGGGCGGCAAACAGCGCACGCGCAGCAAGGCACTCGCCTTCCTCGTCGAGCAGCTCAAGGGCGCCAGCCGGGTCGAGCAGCTCGCCGTGCTCCACGCCGCCTGCTCCGACGTCGACGCGTTCGTCGAGATGCTCCGTCCACACTTCGCGGGCGACATCGTCGTCGGCGACATCGGCCCGGTCGTCGGGTCGCACGCCGGGCCGGGCACGATCGGCCTCGCGTTCATCGCCGCGCGCGCCTGACGACACGGCGCGACCGGCGCCACGCATTGCCGGGGCCCGCCGGAGGGCCACCACTAATGTCCTCGGTTGGACATGTCTGCCACCCTCCCCGTCCACGGCGGTTCGTCGCCGACGATCCTCGCCGACCGCTACCGGTTGGAGCGACGGCTCGCGCAGGGTGGCATGGCCGAGGTCTGGGTCGGGACCGACCTCGCCCTCACCCGTCAGGTCGCGGTCAAGCTGCTCAAGCCCACGCTCGCCGCCGACCCCGTCGTCGCCGAGCGCTTCCGTCGCGAGGCGATCGCCGTCGCCCAGCTGAGCCACCCCAACATCGTCGCCGTCTTCGACGCGATCGAGGACGTGTCGGGCGACTCGCGGCGTCAGGCGGTGGTGATGCAGCTCGTCAGCGGCAAGAGCCTGCGGCAGGTGCTCGACGAGCAACGGCGACTCAGCCCGGCGTTCACGATGCACATCGGCAAGTGCATGGCGGTGGCCCTCGACTGCGCACACCGCGCCAACCTGGTGCACCGCGACGTCAAGCCCGGCAACATCCTCATCACGCCCGAGGGCAGCGTGCTGCTCACCGACTTCGGCATCGCCAAGGGCATCGACGACGGCGACGACCTCACCAGCCCGAACATCATGATGGGTACCGCCAAGTACCTGTCGCCCGAGCAGGTGCGGGGTCACCGCCTCGACGGCCGGGCCGACCTCTACTCCCTCGGCCTCGTGCTCTACGAGTGCCTCGCCGGTCGCGTGCCGTTCCTCGGCGAGTCCGACGCCGACACGGCGCTCGCCCGGCTCAACCGCGACCCCACCGACCTCACCCGGTTGCGCCCGACGCTCCCCCACGGCCTGGCGCCGCTCATCCACCGACTGCTCGAACGCGAACCCGACGACCGGTTCGCGAGCGGCGCAGACCTCCGTGCCGAGATCGCCCGCCTCGAGGCCGGCGGTGCCGACCGAGCCACTGGGCGCACCGGTACCGCCTCGCCCCGCTCGGCGGCCGGAAATGCACCCACCGTGCCGCTGTCGGGGCGCACCGACCCACCGCGCCCCGACGCGCGACGGTCGGGGCCGTCACGTCCTGCGGCGGCGCCCGGGCAGCGCCCCGCCGCACGCGAGACACCGCACCGCCCGGGTCGTCCCGCCGGGCCACCGAAGATCGTCGACCGCACCCCGCAGCACCCGCGTCGTCCCGAAGGGCGGCCCAACCGCCAGTACGAGCGCCGCGGCGGCGGTGCCAGCGTCGTCATCGCGGTCTTGCTGCTCCTCGCGCTCGTCGTCGGCGTCGCGGTCTGGAACAACCTCCGCACGGACTCCGACGGCTCGGTCGACCAGACCACGACCTCGAGTCCCGGCACGGCACCCGTCGCCGGCCTTCCCACCGGCGGCACGGCAGCCGGCGGCGGCAGCGAGACCCCCGGCGCACCCATCGGCCTCGCGTCGATCGTCGATGTCGTCTCGTACGACCCCGATGGCGACGGCGACGAGCGACCGGAGTTCGCCGATCTTGCGATCGACGGCGACCCCGACACGGCGTGGGGCACGCTGTGCTACATCGACCGCTACATGGGCGCCAAGGGTCGCGTCGGGCTCGTCGTCGATCTCGGCACGGTCACCACCGCCACGCTGCGCGCCACCATCGGCAGCGCCCCGTCGCAGGTCCGCATCTTCGCCTCGTCGGCCGACACCATCCCCCCGACGTTCGACGACTGGGGTGCCGACGTGGCGCGATTCGACGACGTCGAGCCGATCACGGTCGAGGCCACGGTCACGGGTCGGTGGGTGCTGGTCGCGCTCTACGAACTCGGCCCCGACGAGGGCTGCGCCGACAACCCCTACCGCGGCGAGATCAGCGAGATCACCGTCGTCGACTGACCTCGCGCTGCCGCAGTGCCGTCACCCGGCGCCGGGCGTGACCGACCGGTCGACACCTGCTGGATAACCTCGGCCGCATCGCACCGCACCCGCCTGACCGCGTCGCGCCCGACGCACCCGACGCCGACCTGGTGGCGGCCGCACAGCAAGGGGACCGCGCGGCCCTCGACGCGCTGCTGCGACGCCACTACGGGCGCGTCCACGCCGTGTGCCGCCGCATCACCGGCAGCCACGCCGACGCGGCCGATGCTGCACAGGAAGCGCTCATCGCCATCGTGCGCGGCCTGCCGCGCTTCGACGGCCGCTCGTCGTTCGGCACCTGGGCGTATCGAGTCGC
>JBMSSR010000196.1:0-5210 GCA_049424465.1 Ilumatobacteraceae bacterium | reverse complement strand
TGGAGATGCTGCTGTGGAACGACCGGCAACAGACCGACCAGTCCTTCGCCGACCTTGCGGCAGCAACGGCCGCCTGCGTCGGTACGCAGTGGTCGGACGCCGACATGGGTGACGTCGTCGGGACGAGCTTTGACGCGCCCACGCTGGGCACGAGCTCGTTCACGTTCGGGTACGAGCCAGCGTCACCACCAGCCACCGATCCGTGGATGGAGACGCAGAGCATCTCGATCCTGCTGTCCGACGAGAGTTCGCCGGTGTCGATCGTCGTCACCGTTGCGCTCACGGTCGTGCACAACAACCCCGACCAGCAGGTCGCCGAACTCGACACGGACGAGCTGACACGGATCGCCCAGGCGGCCGTCGCGCGGATCATGGACGGCCTCTAACGCATGCGCGTGCGGTGACGGCGATCGGCTGCCTGACGGCTGCGGCAGGGCCGGGACCGTCGTGCCGACCGCCCACCAGCACCGTCGCTGCGCCGCACTCGCTGTGCTGGCGAGACCTGCTCGGCCACCGGGCGGCTGCATCGCCACTAGCGTTCGGACATGACCGCTCGCACGCGACTCACCGTGGCCGACCTCGCTGCACTGAAGGGGACGCGACAGCTCACGATGCTGCGGGTCGTCACGCTCGACCAGGCGGCGGCTGCGGAGGAGGCCGGCATCGACGTGGTGTCGGCCCCACCCGAACTGGTGAGCGAGCCCCGGTACCGCGACGTGGCGCCCTCGCTGTTCACGATGACCGGGCGCAACAGCAAGGTGATGGGAACCGCCACGCAGATGCTGTCGTTCGCCGCCGAGATGCTCGACCTCGATGCCGACGCCGTCTACTCGTCGGGCAGCCTCGACACCATCCGCTTCCTGACGAACGAGCACATCCCGGTCGTCGGGCACGTGGGACTGGTGCCGTCGCGGGCCTCGAGCCTCGGTGGGTTCCGCGCGATCGGCACGACCGCGGACACTGCGTGGCGGGTGTACCAGGACTGCGTCGCGCACGAGGAGGCGGGCGCGATCGCCGTCGAGATCGAGGTGGTGCCCGAGGAGGTCGCCACCGAGATCAGTCGGCGCATGACCCGGCTGTCGCTGTGGTCGATGGGGTCGGGCCCGGGATGCGACGCGCAGTACCTGTTCGCGACCGACGTGCTCGGTGAGACGACCGGGCACATCCCGCGGCACTCGAAGGTGTACCGCCGCTTCGCCGACGAGTACGACCGCCTGCAGCGCGAGCGGGTCGCGGCGTTCCGCGAGTTCGTCGACGACGTCGGCACCGGCGCGTTCCCCCAACAGGGTCACGTCGTGCGCATGCCGAACACCGAGCTCGAACGGTTCCTCGCTCGCCTTCCGCAGCACTGAGACCGAGTCCGCCTGCGGAGCGCGAGCGACCGAACGCCGACCGTCCCGCTCAGGCCCGCACGGTGGTCCTCATCTCTGTTGCGCGCCGATTCATCGTTGACATTGCCGCGACGCGGCGTAAGGTCGCCGTACGCGGCGCTGGGGGGCGTCGCCGCCGACAAGGGGGACACCGATGAGCGCCGCAACGGCCATCAAGCATCACCACCACCTCACGCTGTGCACCGGCACCGCGCAGGAGGACTACGACTTCCACACCGGGTTGCTGGGGCTCAAGAGCGTCAAGAAGACCGCGCTCTACGACGGCACCGTGCCGATCTACCACCTCTACTACGCCAACGACATGGGCGACGAGAGCACCATCATCACGTGCTTCCCGATGCGCCAGAGCGGCCGGGTCGGTCGCAAGGGAAGCGGCCAGGTCTCGGCGATCAGCATGTCGGTGCCGGTCTCGAGCCTCGACTTCTGGCGTCAGCGCTTCGACGCAGCCGGCTACCCGTACACCGAGCGCGAGCGCTTCGGGGAGCGCATGCTCGTGTTCGAGAACCCGGGCCACATCGAATACGAGCTGGTCGGCATCGCCGACGACGACCGCACACCGTGGACCGGCGGTGGGGTCCCCGCCGACATGGGTATTCGCGGCACGCACGGCGTCACCGTGACCGTGCGCGACATGGCGTCATCGGCCGACTTCATGGAGAGCGGCTGGAACGGCACGCTCGTGAAGACCGACGGGAACGAGGTGCGCTACGAGGTGGGTGACGGCGGGTCCGGCGCGATCGTCGATTTCCGCATCGAACCAGACCTCCCGGCAGGCAGCTGGACCTTCGGCGAGGGCACCGTGCACCACGTTGCCTTCGCCGTCGACAACCTCGACGTCCAGACCGAGGTCAAGGGCCACCTCGAGGGCCTCGGCTACACCGACGTGTCCGACCGCAAGGACCGTGGGTACTTCGAGTCCGTGTACGTGCGGACCCCGGGCGGCGCGCTCTTCGAGGCAACGGTGTCGAAGCCCGAGGGGTTCACGATCGACGAGCCCTATGAGCGCCTCGGTCACGACTTCCAGATCCCGCCCGTGTTCGCGAGCCAGGCGGAGTGGATCAAGGGCTACCTCGAGCCACTGTCGTACTGACCCACCCGGCGGCCTGCCCGCACCCGACGCGGGTAGATCGACGCGCAACAGCGCAACGCGGTCAGGCGTCGAGTGCCTGCACGACCATCGCGATCGCGACCAGCGCGCCGCACGTCCACGCCACCGTGCGCACCCAGTTCGTGACGACGAGGCGGCGATGGGCGGCGGCGGAGAAACCGGTCGACAACTGCGCGTGCGCTGGCAGCGCGAACAGCACGGTGGCGACCACCGTGACACCGGCGAGCACGAGCGCGGCGAGCACGAGACCCATCCCGAGCCGCTCGGGCCTCGACACCAATAGTGCGAACACCCCGAGTCCCTGCATCGCCCACGGCAGGCCGACGACCGCCGCGATCCGGCGCGAGTGCTCGGCGTGGAACTCGCCCCAGCGGTCGCCCTCGGCGAACAGGAACAACGGGTAGTGCACCGACTGCACGAGCCAGTTGAGCCCGCACATGAAGGCGGTCCCCACCACGTGCACCGCCAATGCGATCGACGCCACCGTCATGCGCGCCTCGGCAGCGGTACGAGACGTCGCGTACGCGCGGCGTACGCGGCGAACTCGGGTCGACGCTCGGCGCTGCGCGCGTCGAGCATCGGGATCGACGCGAACAGGAACATCGCCATCAGCGCCAGCGGCCCGACCACCGTCCACCACCACGACGGTGACGCAGCCAGGCCGAACAGCCACAGCGACCACCACACGCACAGCTCGCCGAAGTAGTTGGGGTGGCGCGACCACTTCCACATGCCACGGTCCATCACCTGGCCGGGTTGCTTGGTGCGGCGGAAGCGACGCATCTGCTCGTCGGCGACGAACTCGATCACCGACGCAGCGAGCCCCAGTACGAGTGCGAGCACGTCGAGCGCACTGATCCCGCGCGTGCCGCGCACGAGCGACGGCACGAGCGGAATCGATCCGAGGAACACCACGGCGCACGGGAACAGGTGCACCCCGAACAGCGAGATCAGCGGCTTGGGGAGCTTGGTGTAGAGGTCGAGGTAGCGCCAGTCCTCGTGGTGCAGCCCAGGCCAGTCACGCGCCCAGTTCGACGTGAGGCGCAGGCCCCACAGCCACACGACGACGAGCACCAGTGCCACCCGAGCGGCCGGCACGGCCGCATCGTGCTGCACCGCGAGCCACGTCGCCCCGACGGGCGGCAGCACGCTCCACCACGGGTCGAACATCGAGCCATTGTCGAGCGCCATCGACCACACCCAGATGGCCAGCGCCGAGGCGACGTAGCCGAGTCCGAGTGCCAGCACTGGTCGATCGGCCCCGCACGCATCGGCCACGACCCAGCCGACGCCAACTGCCACGACGTATGCCACCACGACCACCGCACGCGAACCACCACGCCCGACCCGCTCACCGATCCCTCGACCACTCACCCGCGCACACCTCCCGTCGGACTGGCAGTTTCCCATGGTTGTCGCCGCGACTGCGCTACTCGTCGACCACGACCGAGACGAGGAACCTGCCGACACGGCCACCGGCGTGGCACACCCGACTCAGCCTCGGCGGCGCTGGGGTGGGACGACCTGGGGCGGGACCCGGCGCTCGGGCAGTTCGGCGAGCAGCGTCCGCGTCGCCTCGGCCACTGCGGCCACGGCGCGGTCAACGGCAGCCTGCGTCGCGGGCGACACCGACGACAGCGAGCCCACCTTGCGCACGTACTGCAGTGCTGCGGCGCGGATCTCGTCGTCGGTCGCCGGCGGCTCGAGCCCGCGCAGCATCGTGATGTTCCGGCACATGCGCCCACCGTACGCGCGCACCACGGCACCGGACTCACACCACAAACTGCGGGTCAACCACGCGCGGTACCATGCGGCCAGTCCGGTGACATGGGAGTGGCGATGGACGACATTGTCGAGGAACTGTCGAAACTGCAGCGACTGCTCGATGCCGGCACCATCACGCACGACGCCTTCTCCCACAAGTCGAGCGGCACATCCTGATCGGGCGCCGCGTGCAGCTCGCGCAGGACGGCGGCGGCGTCTTCGAGGCGTTTGATCTCGCTCGTCGAGAGCGCGGCCGATATCGGGGCAGAGGCGAGTGCGCCCAGCAGCAGGGCCGCCATCAATCGTCGCATCGTGTGTCTCCTCGGTGGAAGTCGCTAGGTGCGCTCTTCCCAGACGCGTGCCAGGTTGACGATCACCGCGACCGCCTTCTCCATGTCCTGCACCGACACCCACTCGAGCCGCGAGTGGAAGTTGTGTTCCCCCGCGAAGATGTTCGGCGTCGGCAGGCCCATGAACGACAGGCGCGAGCCATCGGTGCCGCCGCGAATGGAGCGGCGCCGCACTTCCAGTCCGGCCCGGCGCACCGCCTCCTCGGCGTAGTCGGCAATCTGCGGCATCGTGTCGAGCACCTGCTTCATGTTGCGGTACTGCTCGACGACGGTGAACTCCATGCGCGAGCCGGGATGGCGATGTGTCGCCTGCAGCGCCAGCGCCTCGAGCATGCGTTCCTTCTCCTGCAGCCCGTAGGTGTCGAAGTCGCGCACGATGAGCTTCACCGTCGTCGTCTCGACGGACGCCTGCACCACGTTCGGGTGGACGAACCCCTCCATCCCTTCGGTCGTTTCCGGCGACAGCGTGTGCTGCGGCAGGCTCTCGATGAAGCTTGCCGCCACCTTGATGGCATTCACCATCTTCCCCTTGGCGTAGCCGGGATGGGTGTTGAAGCCGTGGAAGGTGATGCTGACGCCGTCGGCGGAGAAGCTCTC
>JBMSSR010000195.1:0-5233 GCA_049424465.1 Ilumatobacteraceae bacterium | reverse complement strand
GACCGGGAGGCCGTTGCTCACCGTCACCTCGTCGGTGAGGCGCGAGCCCACGGCGCCGCCGACGATGCCGAGTGGGAAGGCCACCGCTGCGGCGGCGACGAGCCACGGCCAGCGGCGGCGGCTGGCGACCGGTCGGGGTGTCGGCTCGGCGCTGGGCGGTGGCGGCGGGTAGCCGCCGGGTGGCATCGTCCGGGGCGGCGGTGCGCCCACGGCCGGCGCTGACCAGTGCTCGTTCGGTGTCATCGGCGGTGGAGTCGGTGATCCGGGAAGGGGGGTGTTGTCGTCCATCGGTACCTCCGTCGGTGGCGGATGACGATCTGTGTAGCACCGCCGATCGGGCTCGCCACTGCCAGGCCGTCTGCTCTCACCCAACTCTCACCGATCGCCGCCGGCGCACCGACGGCCTCCGGTCGGGACGGCCGTGGACGGGTCACTACCGGCCGGTCAGCAGGCGACGTCGTGCTCGGATTCCAGGTGGCCGGACAGGGGCACCCACCACGTCACCGTCGTACCGCCATCGGGCCGGCCGCCGATCGCGCACGAGCCACCGAGGGATGCCGCGCGCTCGCGGAGGTTGGACAATCCGTCGCCGCAGGCCGCGGTCAGGTCGAATCCGATGCCGTCGTCGGTGACGACGAACCAGGCTGCGTCGCCAGCAGCGCGCACGTCCACCCACACACGGGATGCTCGCGCGTGCCTGGCGGCGTTCGACAGCGTCTCGCGGAGTGCCAGCAGGAGGTGGTCAGCGAGGCCTGACGCCGCACCTCGATGATCGCTGATGCTGTCGACGGTGTCGTCAACACACGCGACCGGGCGGAACCCGAGTGCTGCCTCCGCGTCGGTCAGTTCGTGGGCGATGCGGGCAGAGAGTGTTGTGGTCTGCCGCTGGCGGAGGTCGAAGACCGTCGATCTCACTTGGCGGACGATTGCGTCGAGGCCGTCGATGGACTGCTCGATCACCGATCGTGCCGGTTCCGGCGAGCGGAGCGCGAGCGATGCGAGCGACAGCGAGATCGCGAACACTGACTGGACGACTCCGTCGTGGAGATCGCGAGCCACGCGGTTGCGCTCGGCGAACAGAGCCTCCTGTGTTTCGGTGAAGGCTGCGGGGCCGTCGGCGACCCAATCGGTCACGTCGCTGATGACCAGTGTCATGAGCGAGGTCGTCGTGTCGAGCGAGTAGTAGCACTCGATGTTGCGCTGTGTCCCGTCGGCGCGCGTGATCGTCGACACCGCGACGTGACAGCCGTCATTGATCGGTTGAGGTGGTGCAACGAGTCGAGGCTGCAGCACACCGACGATCTCGTCGATCGGATGTCCGATGAGGTCGACGCGACGAAGTCCAATGATCGAGAGGGCCGCCGCATTGCTGTCGACGAACCGGCCGGTCGTTCGGTCGATGATCACGACACCGTCGTGCACGCGTTCGAACACGCTCGACGCGCGTCGGGTGGCAGACGGTTCGGCCTGTGCGATGCGGTGTGCACCGCGGGCGAGCAGCGCTACGGCGGACTGAACCGCCGTGCGGACGACCGGTCCGAACGTCTGTGGCTCGTCGAACGGCAGGGCCACCGACCCGACGAGTGCCCCGTCGATGCGCAGCGGCAGCGCAGCGTAGGCGTGCCATGTCGAGGGAATCGATGCGAATGCCGGGAAGCGTGCGGCGACGGACGAGGGTGAGCGGAACCAGCCGGGCTCTCCCGAGTGCAGTGTCGCCATTACGGGGAAACTGCCGTCGAGCACGGTCGGTCCGAGGTGTCGTTCGATGTCGGTGCTGACACCGGTGGTCGACATCGATGTCGCCCTGCCGTCCTTGTCGGCGACGATCAGCGCACCACCGATCACGCCGAGAGGTGCGAGCGCCTTCGCGGCGCTCTCGATCAGCTCGTCCGGCCCAGCCCTCCGGAGCGTTGCATCGATCAGCGGATCGAGGTCGAACGCCGCGACACGACGCACCATCTGCTCTGACGCCTTCGGTGACTCGATCGCTTCGCCGGCTGCACGCAGCGCAGGCGTGGATGCACTCATCCGAAACCCCCTCATCGATCTGCTTTGCCACCAGCGGATCGCAGTGTCACGATGACACAGGGAGACGACGAATGCATGGATAGGTGTCATCGGGGCGGCAGCCGAAGGTCACCATGTCGGAACCCGAACGGCCCGGGCGGTACTGGTCAGTCGTGAGGTGTCGACGTCGACCCGGTCCGACGGGCCGGCATCATCAATGCCCACACGTAGTCGGCACTCGCCCGACCGTGATCAGCGGGTGCGGCGGCCTGGCCGAGTGGCGCGTTGACCACGATGTGGAACAGCGTGTTGCGGAGTGCCATTGCGAAGAGCCACAGCCGCGCGTCGTCATCCATCGACGGCATGGGGGCGGGGGGCGCAAATTCTCCACGCTGCACCGCCTCGGCGAGCAGTCGTTCGAACAGGTCCACCACGGGTTCGGACGGGAGCGCAGCGTGATGGTCGCTTCCGACCTCGGACATGAGCAGTGCGCGGGTCATCGAACGGTGCTCGGCGGCGCGCGTCGCGACGAGCACCGCAGCGCGGTAGAGCAGGGTGAGCGGATCGGGCTCGTGCAGTGACGCTCGGTCGCGTTCAACCGAATCGACGAATTCGGGCGCCCACTCCTGCCACGCAGCACGTACGACGCCGGCCACGCTGCCGAACGATGCGGCGATCGTCGAGGGTGCGCAACCGACTCGAGAGGCGAGCTCGGGAATCGAGGGCACGTCGTCGCGGATGGTCGCGAACATGCGGATGAGGTGCTCGATGATCTCCGAGCGTCGAGGAGGCGTCGTCGCGATGGCGACATGCCGGTCGCGCGGATCAGCAGGATCGACCTGCTCGCCGGGGGCCAGCACCATCGTGCTGGCGACGAGGGCGATCAGGCTGCCGAACATCGTGCGGTCGATCGACGGGTCGGCGATCGAGCGCATCGCCAGTCCCTCGGCGAGGGCCATGAGTGCGGTCGCCATGTGGTCGGTGGTGAAGGGTGGGCGGACGCGGTAGCCGAGGAACTCGATCAGCTTGGCGTACGCCTCTGCGTACCCCTTGGTGACCTCGGTGTAGTACACACCCAGGTCAAGCGCAATCGTCGGTGAGCTGGCAGCGAGTGCAGCGGCGAACAACTGCTCGACGAGGAAGTGTCCACCGGTCTCGTCGAAGTTCTCCTCGGCGATCGCCTGCATGAACTCGGCCGGCGTCGTGTCCCGCCATCCGGCGCGGATGAATTCCTCGATACCGCCGGTGATCTGCCCGAGTTCCGAGGCGCTCGTCACGAGACTTCGCCGCAGCGCGGCCTCGAGCACGGCGGTGCGACTCTCGTCGCCGGGTCCGAGGTCAGCAGCCGGGAAACCCTCGGTTCGGTAGTAGCTCGAACGCGACTTGCCGGCGCGGGCCGTGACGTCCTCGGGCTTGAGTGCCGTGGCGACGACTGCACTCCCGCGCTCGACGAGGATGCTGAGCACTGACTGCAACAGTCGATCGGCAGAGGACGCATTCCTGTCGACCGGATCACGTGGATGTCGGGGATCTCGGGGGTCGAGAGGTCCACCATTGTCCGTATTCCGCCCTGCCACGTGGCCGACTCTAGCCGTCGTGTGCCGGGCCATCTTTCCGGTGGTGCGTTGTCGACCGGCCCGTGATTTCCCTCGGTGGCCCGTGGTCCGATGGCGCAATGTCATTGCACGCGCACCCCACCGCCGATCTGCTCGAGGAACTCGCGGGGTGGTCGGTCTCGCCGGTGGTGAGCCTGTTCGTCCCGATCGACCCGACCCGTCGCCATCTCGACCGGCTCGAGCTGAAGGCGGCGCTGTCGTGGGCGGAGCACGCGCTGGTGCACGAGCACCGGCTGCGCCGCTCGGATGCCATCTCGATGCTCGCCCCGGTCGAGGCGCCGAATGCGGTGGACCCGGGCGCAGGCTCGACCGAGGCGTGGTTCCTGGCACCGGGCCAGATGGTTGCGGTCGGTCTCCCCGAACCCGTCGGGCCGGCGGTGGTCATCGGCGAGTCCGCGGACACCCTCGCGCTGTTGCCGTTCCTCGACGACGGGCCCGAGTACTTCGCGCTCGCGTTCTCGACACATCGCGTCCGCCTGTTCCGGGCCGACCGGTACTCGATCGAGCAGGTGCACGTACCCGACCTGCCCACGTCGATCGAGGACGAGCTGTGGTACGTACAGCGCGAACCGACGTTCTCGCGTCACGGCAGTGGGGTGATGCACGCGTCTGGTGGTGGGAACCTTCGTCACAAGGACGACGTGATGCGCTTCGCGCAGCTGGTCGACCACGCGCTCTCGCCGGTGCTGGCCGGCAGCCGTGCGCCCGTCGTGGTGATGGGCGTCGAGTACGAGGCGAGCATCATGGCTGCTGCTGTCACCGCGGCGCCGGTCGTGCCCACGCGAGTACTCGGCAACCCCGACGCCCTCGACCCGCGGACGGTGCACGAGTACACGTACGACCTCGCCAGGTCGCATCTCGACCCGTCGGTCGGCGTGCTGGCGACCGTGCGCGAACTGGCTGGCACAGGGCGGGTCGTGCTCGGGCCGGACGGCGTGGCGGTTGCGGCGGCAGACGGCGCGATCGCACAACTGGTGGTGAGCCGTGACGCAGCACGGGTGCCGAGGGCCCAGGGACTGCTCGACCCCGTTCGCCGCACGCTGGGTGAGGCGCTCACCGCTGCGGTGGCTGCGGGGGCCGATGTGTATGCGGTCGCGGACGACGCCCTGCCCGACAACGCACTCGCCGCTGCCGTGCTGCGCTACTGAGAGCGCAACTCGACAGCGGCGAGCTGCAGAGACGGTGCGACGCTGGTCGCCCGACGGTCAGGGAATGGTGATGTCGGACGTCACGTCGCCGCGCTGCGTCAGCACGTAGCCGTCGGTAGCACCGCAGATGCCGGCGACGATCGTGGCATCAGTGGCCGGGTCGGCATCGACTGACGTCACCGTCGATCCGTCGGCAGTGCCCTCCGAGCCGGTGTACGACACGTCACTGGCGACGAGATTGCCCTCGTTGTCGCACACGAAGGTGACGACCTTGAACTGGATCGGGTCGACGATCGGCGACGTCGTGATGTCGCGGTTCGCGCCGGTGATGGTGACGAGCACCGGGCTCGCGGGGTAATAGCCGCTCGGCGACGTGGTCTCGACGAGCCAGTACGAACCCCACTCGACATCGCTGATGACGCACTGGCCGTAGGTGCCCTCGAGATCGTCCGAGGCCGTGGT
>JBMSSR010000194.1:0-5248 GCA_049424465.1 Ilumatobacteraceae bacterium | reverse complement strand
CCCCCGCGCCGCGTCCCGGCGGCTCTGCCCGGGGCGCCAGGGTGCTTGACAGTGGCCGGGGCGCGGTCTTACGGTTTCCCCAACTGAGCGGCCGCCGGGTGTCGTACCCGAGTCGGTTGACGTTGGGCTGTGCCTGTGGATAGGCTCGGCCGTTGCCGTGCGTTCCGTGTCCCGCTACTCCCATGTCCCGGTGACCCTGCGCGCCCCGATGTCGACCGCTTTCAGCGTCTGAGGAGACAACATGGCCTCTCGTTCCGTGTCCCGCGAGCGTTACTCGTTCGCCAATCTCGCAGAGTCGCTGGAGTTGCCGGATCTCATCGCGATCCAGCGCGAGAGCTTCGAGTGGTTCCTCCGCGAGGGCCTGCGCGAGACGTTCCGCGACATCTCGCCGATCAAGGACTTCAGCGAGGCGCTGCAGCTCGAGCTCGAGTTCGACCCCGACGACGTCGACCTGCGTCCGCCGCCCAAGTACTCCGTCGAGGAGTGCAAGGAGCGCGACATGACCTATCAGTCGTCGATCTTCGTCAAGGCCCGCTTCCTCAACCGCAACACGGGTGAGATCAAGGAGCAGACGCAATTCATGGGTGACTTCCCCATGATGACCGACAAGGGCACCTTCATCATCAACGGCACCGAGCGCGTCGTCGTGTCGCAGCTCGTGCGCAGCCCCGGCGTCATCTTCGAGCCGGGCGAGCGCTTCCGCCTCCGCAACCTCAGCAAGCACCAGCTCGTCAAGGGCACGATCCACCCGTACCGCGGTGAGTGGCTCGAGTTCGACGTCGAGCAGAAGCCCGGCAAGGACGTCACCGCCGGCACCCGCGTGGCCCGCAAGCGTCGCACCGGCATCTTCACCCTGCTGCGCGCCCTCGGCTACGACGAGGAGCACGTGCCCGGGTTCCTCGACCGCTTCGTCCAGCACTTCGACTTCCTCGAGGGGCAGTGGGAGAAGGAGCGTCACCTCACCCCGACGCAGAACGAGGCGCTGCTCGAGATCTACAAGCGCGCCCGTCCCGGCGAGCCGCCGACCATCGAGTCGGCCAAGGCCTACTTCCGCAACGCCTTCTTCGAGGGCCGTCGGTACGACCTCAGCCGCGTCGGTCGCTACAAGATCGACCGCAAGCTGGGCTCGGAGGTCGCCAAGCTCGACCAGCTGTTCGGCAAGGGCACTGTTGCCGCCGGCTCGTACTTCAAGGCCGACTCCGACGACCCGAACAAGCGCAGCGTCGAGAGCGACCCCAACGACGCGCACGTGCTGCGGCCCAACGAGATCGTCGCCGCGATCAGCTACATGCTCCACCTCGTCAAGCAGGAGCCCGGCTACCGCCTCGACGACCAGGACCACTTCGCCAACCGCCGCATCCGCAGCGTCGGCGAGCTGATCCAGAACCAGGTGCGCATCGGCCTCAGCCGCATGGAGCGCGTGGTGCGCGAGCGCATGACGACCCAGGACGTCGAGGCCATCACGCCCGGCAGCCTCGTCAACATCCGCCCGGTGACTGCTGCCATCAAGGAGTTCTTCGGCACCAGCCAGCTGTCGCAGTTCATGGACCAGGTCAACCCGCTGTCGGGCCTCACCCACCGTCGCCGCCTGTCGGCGCTCGGCCCGGGCGGTCTCAGCCGCGAGCGCGCCGGCTTCGAGGTCCGCGACGTGCACTTCAGCCACTACGGCCGCATGTGCCCGATCGAGACCCCCGAAGGTCCGAACATCGGTCTGATCGGTGCGCTCAGCACGTTCGCCCGCGTCAACCCGTACGGCTTCATCGAGACGCCCTACCGCGTGGTCAAGAACGGCAAGGTCTCCAACGAGATCCGCTACATGGCCGCCGACGAGGAGGAGAACTTCGTCGTCGCCCAGGCCAACACGCCGCTCAACCCGGATGGCACGTTCAAGGAAGACCGCGTGCTCGTGCGCCGCAGCCCGCAGGCAGCGAGCCTCGAGGACCTGCGCAAGATGCTCGAGGCCGAGAGCTTCTTCGGCGCGACCACCGACATCGCGTCGGTGCCGCCCAGCGAAGTGCAGCTCATGGACGTCAGCCCGAAGCAGATCGTGTCGGTCGCCACGGCGCTCATCCCGTTCCTCGAGCACGACGACGCCAACCGTGCGCTCATGGGCGCCAACATGCAGCGTCAGGCCGTGCCGCTCGTGCGCGCCGAGGCGCCGTACATCGGCACCGGCATCGAGGACCGTGCCGCGCGTGACGCGGCCGACCTCATCCAGGCCATCGGCGACGGCACCGTCGTCGAGGTCAGCGGCAGCAGCATCACGGTGCAGTACACCGAGCACGGCAAGAAGGTGTACCCGCTGGCCAAGTTCCGCCGGAGCAACCAGGACACGTGCATCAACCACCGCGCACGCGTGCGCGAGGGGCAGGCGATCAAGAAGGGCACCATCCTCGCCGACGGTCCGTCGACCGATCACGGCGAGCTGGCGCTCGGCAAGAACCTCCTCGTCGCACTCATGCCGTGGGAGGGCTACAACTTCGAGGACGCCATCATCCTCAGCGAGCGTCTCGTGCGCGACGACGTCCTGACGTCGATCCACATCCACGAGCACGAGGTCGACGCACGCGACACCAAGCTCGGACCGGAAGAGATCACTCGGGACATCCCGAACCTCAGCGACGACATCCTGCGCGACCTCGACGACCGCGGCATCATCCGCATCGGTGCCGAGGTCGGCCCCGGTGACGTGCTGGTCGGCAAGGTCACCCCGAAGGGTGAGACCGAGCTGACCCCCGAGGAGCGCCTGCTGCGCGCCATCTTCGGCGAGAAGGCCCGCGAGGTCCGCGACACCAGCCTCAAGGTGCCGCACGGCGAGAGCGGCAAGGTCATCGACGTCAAGGTGCAGCGTCGCGAGGACGGCCACGAGCTGCCCCCCGGCGTCAACCAGCTGGTCAAGGTGTACGTCGCGCAGAAGCGCAAGATCAGCGTCGGCGACAAGCTCGCCGGCCGTCACGGCAACAAGGGTGTCATCTCCAAGATCCTGCCGGTCGAGGACATGCCTTACATGGCCGACGGCACACCGGTCGACATCATCCTCAACCCGCTCGGTGTGCCGAGCCGCATGAACGTCGGTCAGGTGCTCGAGGCGCACCTGGGCTACGCGGCGCGCTGGGGCTGGCAGGACACCAAGAACGGCAAGGACGTCGGCACCGCGCCGGTGCGCGGCACCGAGACCAAGACCCGTCCCACCACGACGCCGAGCACGTTCATCGCCACGCCGGTGTTCGACGGTGCCCACTGGGACGAGGCCGAGGCAGCGGGCAAGCACCCGACGATCCAGCAGATCTTCCAGAACCTGCACCCCGAGGCCGTGAACGGCACCCGTCTGATCCAGTCGGATGGCAAGACGACGCTGTTCAACGGTCGCACGGGCGATGCCTACGACCGTCCCGTCACGGTCGGCTACATGTACATCCTCAAGCTGGCCCACCTTGTCGACGACAAGATCCATGCCCGCAGCACCGGCCCGTACAGCATGATCACCCAGCAGCCGCTCGGTGGTAAGGCGCAGTTCGGCGGTCAGCGCTTCGGCGAGATGGAGGTGTGGGCCCTCGAGGCCTACGGCGCGGCGTACTGCCTGCAGGAGCTGCTCACCATCAAGTCCGACGACGTGCTCGGCCGCGTGAAGGTGTACGAGGCCATCGTCAAGGGCGAGAACATCCCCGAGCCGGGCATCCCCGAGAGCTTCAAGGTGCTCATGAAGGAGATGCAGGCGCTGTGCCTCAACGTCGAGGTGCTCGCCAGCGACGGCTCGGAGATCGAGATGCGCGAGATGGACGAAGACATCTACCGCACGGCCGAGGAGCTCGGTATCGACATCAGCCGCAACGAGCGCGGCACCGACGAGGACGACCGCGAGCGTGAGGCTCGCCGTGCCGCCCGCACCAGCTACTGAGACACGACGCGAGAACGAACGAGACGAGAGGCCCAGACATGCTTGACGTGAACATGTTCGACCAGTTGCGCATCGGGTTGGCCACGGCCGACCAGATCCGCGCGTGGACCAACGAGCGTCACCCCGGTGAGAAGGAAGTCAAGAAGCCGGAGACCATCAACTACCGCACGCTGCGTCCCGAGAAGGACGGTCTGTTCTGCGAGAAGATCTTCGGACCGACCCGCGACTGGGAGTGCTACTGCGGCAAGTACAAGCGCGTGCGCTTCAAGGGCATCATCTGCGAGCGCTGCGGCGTCGAGGTCACCCGCTCGAAGGTGCGGCGCGAGCGCATGGGCTACATCACGCTCGCCGCGCCCGTCGTGCACATCTGGTACCTGCGCGGCACGCGTAGCTGGCTGGCATACCTGCTGGCCGGCCTCGAGCCCAAGGAAGAGCTCAAGGCCAAGCAGCTCGACAAGGTCGTGTACTTCGCGGCGCACCTGGTCACCTGGGTCGACGAGGACAAGCGTCACGCCGACATGCCCGAGCTCGAGAAGGATGTCCGCGAGGAGATCGAGGGACTCCGCAAGGAGATCGACCTCGAGGTCGACCGTCGCCTGAAGGTCTTCGAGAAGGAGGCCGAGAAGGCCGAGGCCGAGGGTCACGACGTGCGCAAGATGCGCACGGCCGTCGACAAGGAGATCGCGGCGATGCGCGAGCGTTACGACGCCGACATCGAGATGATCACCCGCGTGTGGGACGAGTTCAAGAGCCTGCACTCGCGCCTCATCATCGACGACGACAACCTGTGGCGCGAGCTGCGCTACCGCTACGAGGACTACTTCGAGGGTGCCACCGGCGCCGATGCGATCAAGCAGCTCATCGACAAGATCGACTTCGACGAGGAGGAGAAGAAGCTCCGCGAGGCCATCGACCACGTCAGCACCGGCCGCAAGCCGCTCAGCGCGCAGCGCCGCCAGAAGGCGATCAAGCGCCTGAAGATCGTGGCGTCGTTCAACAAGCGCGACGAGCACGGCAACCGCGTCAACGACCCCAAGGCGATGATCCTCGACGTCGTGCCGGTGATCCCGCCCGAACTGCGCCCGATGGTGCAGCTCGACGGTGGACGCTTCGCCACGTCCGACCTCAACGACCTGTACCGCCGCGTCATCAACCGCAACAACCGCCTCAAGCGCCTGCTCGACCTCGGTGCGCCCGAGATCATCGTCAACAACGAGAAGCGCATGCTGCAGGAGGCCGTCGACGCGTTGTTCGACAACGGTCGTCGTGGCCGCCCCGTGACCGGCCCGGGCAACCGTCCGCTCAAGTCGCTGTCCGACATGCTCAAGGGCAAGCAGGGCCGCTTCCGCC
>JBMSSR010000193.1:0-5252 GCA_049424465.1 Ilumatobacteraceae bacterium | reverse complement strand
TGCTCAGTAGTCGATGCCGCGCTTGGCCAGGATGCCCTGGTCGTAGGCGTGCTTGACGTGGCGCATCTCGGTGACGGTGTCGGCCACGTCGACGAACTCCTGCGGTGCGTCGCGACCGGTGATCACGATGTTGACGTGGGCAGGGCGCTCGGTGATGGCCCGCACGACGTCAGCGGTGGACACCCAGCCCCATGCGCACAGATAGGTGAGCTCGTCGAGGATGACCATGTCGTACTCGCCACCCGAGATGAGGCCCTCGGCCTCGTGCCAGGCGGCGCGGGCGAGGTCGATGTCGTGCTGAAGATTGGCCGAGTCCCAGGTGAAGCCGCCGCCGCGGGCTCGCCACTCGACACCGAGCTGCCGTCCGACCTTCTCCTCGCCGACCTTCCACTCGCTGCTCTTGACGAACTGCACGACCGCAACCTTCCAGTCGCGTGCGACCGCCCGCACCATCACCCCGAAGGCGGCAGAGCTCTTGCCCTTGCCGTTGCCGGTGTTGAGCAGCACGAGCGACTCGGCATTGCGGCCGCCGCTCGGGATCGGGTTCTCGGTGAGGGGCGCGGTGGAGTCGGCGGTCATAGGGGGGAGACCCGAGTGTACGCACGGGTCGGCTATGGTGACCTTGTCCGGCTCGCAAGTGCCGGATGCGAAGTTCGCAGCGAAGTCCGGTGAGATCCCGGCACTGTCCCGCAACGGTGGTTCGTGCACTGTCACGACGAGTCCGGTCGCCTGCGTGCCTCGCGCGACAACCAGACCCTCGAGGCAAGGGCGGTCCGCGGCGACACAGAGTCGCCGGTTCCCAACTTGTCCTCCTGATCCGGAGGATCCGTCCTCCGGGGAAACGGAGGATGTGTGAAGCGATTCACCTCCATCGCCGCGCTGACGGCGTTCCTGATCACCTCGGCCGCGTGCAGCGACTCGGCCGAGCAGACGACCGACTCCACGTCGGCCCCCGACACCAGCGCCGCCGGTACCACCACGTCGCCCGACACCACCGGTGTCGATGCGGCGGCACCGACGGCCATCGTCAGCCTCGCCCCGGCACTCACCGAGATGCTCTTCGCGATCGGTGCCGGTCCGCAGGTGATCGCTGTCGACGAGTACTCGAACTATCCGGCCGAGGCCCTCGAGAAGCCGCACGACATCAGCGGCTTCGAGCCGAACATCGAGGCAATTGCCGCACTCGAGCCTGACCTCGTGGTCGCCAGCGACGACACCGCCAGGGCACAGCTCGAGGCATTGGGCATCACCGTGTGGGTGGGGCCCGCCGCGTCGACGTTCGATGACGTGTACACCCAGATCGAGCAACTCGGCGCGGCGACGGGGCACGTGGCCGAGGCCGCCGAGCTCGTCGGCCAGATGCAGGCGGACATCGATGCGGCGGTGGCGAGCGTGACGCTGCCCCCCGAGGGCCTCACCTACTACCACGAGCTCGACCCGACGCTGTACAGCCTGACCAGCAACACGTTCGCCGGTCAGGTCTATGCGCTGTTCGGGCTGACGAACATCGCTGACGGCGCGCAAGAGGGCAACGACTACCCGCAGCTGAACCCCGAGTACATCGTGCAGGCGAACCCCGACCTCATCTTCCTCGCCGACACCAAGTGCTGCAGCGAGTCGCCGGAGACCCTGGCCGCTCGTGAGGGGTGGGACGGCCTGACGGCGGTGACGAGCGGGAACGTGTTCGCGCTCGACGACGACATCGCGTCGCGCTGGGGGCCACGCATCGTCGACTTCGTCAAGGCGGTCGCAGCCGCTCTGCAGACCGCGACATCGGCGGCATGACATGACGCCCGCGGTCGCGACTGTTCGCCCCCGAAGCGGTTCGGCGTGGTGGATGGTCGCGGCCGTGGCGTTGCTCGTCGTGGCGGTAATCCTTGGTGTGATGGTGGGCCCGGCGGGCACGGTGTCGTCGGCGAACTGGGAGATCGTGCGCACCATCAGGCTCCCGCGCGTGATCCTCGCCGGCATCGTCGGCGCCATGCTGTCGGTCGCCGGCGCCAGTTATCAGGGAGTCTTTCGCAACCCGCTCGTCGACCCGTACCTGCTCGGCGCTGCGGCGGGTGCGGGGCTCGGCGCCACGCTCGTGTTCACGTACGGCCGGGGCGCCACCGTGCACTGGCCGGTCGACCCCCTGCCGCTCGCGGCATTTGCCGGTGCCCTGATCGCAGTGCTGATCACCTATGCCATCGGCGCGTCGTTCGGTGGCACCGGGCTGACGCTCGTGCTGGCGGGCGTTGCGGTCGCCTCGCTCGGCAGCGCGGTGCAGCAGTTCCTCCTGCTGCGCAACAGCGATGTCATCAAGGAGGTCTATGGCTGGATCAGTGGTCGCGTCAGTTCTGCGACGTGGGGTGACATCCGGCTGGTCCTGCCCTACGTCGTCGTGTCGTGTGCGGTACTGCTCGCGCACCGACGGCACCTCGACGTCCTGCGCGTCGGCGACGACGAGGCCTCGACGCTCGGCGCAGAGGTGAAGCGAATTCGGCTGATCATCGTGATCGCAGCGTCGCTGGGCACCGCGGCAGTCGTCAGCGTCAGCGGGCTGATCGGTTTCGTCGGCATCATGGTGCCGCACCTCGTGCGGTTTGCGGTCAGCGCGTCATACCGGTGGCTGCTGCCGCTGACGATCGTCGTCGGCGCGGCATTCCTGATCCTCGTCGACATCCCCGGTCGCATGATCGACCACGGCGGTGAGACGCCGCTCGGCGTGGTGACGGCGTTGATCGGTGCACCGATGTTCGTCGTCGTGCTGCGATCGCGCCGGAGACTCGCATGAGTTCGATCAACTTCGACGGGGTGTGCGTCCGCTACGACGGCTGCCCGGCCCTTCTTCCGTTCAGCCACACCGTCCGACCCGGCGAGTGGCTGTGCCTCATCGGCCCCAATGGCGCCGGCAAGTCGAGCGTGCTGCGATCGGCAGCCGGCCTCGTTCGCCACGAGGGCACGATCTCGGTCGACGGGTCGCCACTCTCGATGCGCTCGCCACGGCGACGGGCATCGCTCGTCGCGTACGTCCCACAGTCGCCGCTGATCCCCGAGGACATGACGGCGTTCGAGTACGTCCTCCTCGGTCGCACTCCGTACATCAGCTGGTTCGGTACCGAGAGCGCGCGTGATCGGGCATTGGTGACCGACGTGCTCGATCGCCTCGACCTCGCGGTGTTCGCCAACAGGCCGCTCGGCACGCTGAGCGGTGGCGAGCAGCAGCGCATCGTCATCGCCCGTGCCGTTGCGCAAGAGGCACCGGTGCTGCTGCTCGACGAGCCGACGTCTGCGCTGGACATCGGTCACCAGCAGCAGGCACTCGAGCTCGTGGACCGCCTGCGTCGCGAGCACGGCCTCACCGTCATCTCGGCGATGCACGACCTCACCCTCGCCGGCCTCTACGCCGACGAACTCGCGCTGCTGCACCTGGGCCACGTCGTCGCCAAGGGCCCTGCGCCGCAGGTGTTGAGGGCCGAGACGCTCAGCGAGTTCTACGGTGCGAGCGTGTCGGTGCACCACGAGGCCGATGGCACTGTCGTCGTCGTGCCGCGCCGCTCGACATCTCCACTGGCGTAGTCCGACCGACTACCGTGCGGCCGATGCCGCCCCATCAGTTCGCCCGTGTCATCGAGGGTGCGACCGCTGCACACCGTCGGCTCGAGGCGGCGCTCGACGCGCTCACCGACGATGTGGCCCGTGCACCGTCGCTGCTGGGCAACTGGTCGATCGGCCACGTCGTCACCCATCTCGCTCGCAATGCCGACAGCCACGTCCGGTTGCTCGAGGGTGCGCGTGCCGGTCAGCAGGTGGCGCAGTACCCGGGTGGTGCCGAACAGCGCGCTGGCGACATCGAGGCCGGTGCGTCGCGTCCTGCCGTCGAGCTCGTCGCCGACCTTCGAGCGGCGGCTGCATCGCTCGAACGGTGCTGGGAGTCGTTCGACGAGTGGCCCACAGACCTCGGGGTCGACGACCTCGTGCAGCGACGGTGGCGCGAGGTCGAGGTGCACCATGCCGACCTCGGCCCGGCCTTCGGGCGCACCTACCGCGACTGGTCGATCGAGTACGTACGTCTCGACCTGCGCTACTTCTCGATGCTGTGGGACAGCCGGCGGCCGATGGGGCTGACCGGTCTGCCGTCCGCCGTGATGGCACTGCCCGAGTGCGATCGCCTCGCCTGGCTGCTCGGTCGACGCGCGGTCGAGGGTGTCGAGCCGGCAGGAGTCATGCCGTGAGGTCGCGGTCCATCACGCTCCGTACCGCTGCAGCGACGGTGGTCGGTCTCGTCGTGCTCGGTGTCGGGGCGTCCTCGGCGCCAGTGGCCTGGGCCCACGCGTCGCTCGAGACGACGACACCGGCAGCGAACGCCGTGCTCGAGACCGGACCCGCATCGATCGTGCTCGATTTCGACGAGGACGTCGAGGCGGGCCTGTCATCGATCACGCTCTACGGCGTAGACGGTGTCGAGGTGCCGGTCGGGGATGCGGGCTCCGGCGCTGACGCATCGATCATCGAGTTCACGGTCGACGGTGGGCCGACGCTTGCCGACGGGCCCTACGCCGTGGTCTGGCGAACCACGTCGGCCGACGGCCCCGCCGTCGACGGTTCGTTCGCGTTCCAGGTCGGCACGGCCGCGACATCGCCGGACGAGTTGCTCGACACCGTCGACACCGGGGGCGGTCACCGGTCCAGCGAGTGGGTGCTCGCCGTGGGCCGATTCCTCTCGTTGCTCGGTGCACTCGTCCTCGTCGGTGGTTCGTGGTGGGCGACTCGCCGTGGCGCAGCGCTGGCCCGGCAGCGGTCGACGTCGGTGGTTCTCGCTGTCGCGTCGTGGACGGTGCTCGTCGGCTCGGTCGTCACGGTCGCCGCCTTCGCCTCGAGCGTCGATGCCGGCCTCGACAGTGTCGTGCAGTCGTCGACCGGGCGGATGCTCGTGCTGCGGGCAGCGCTGTCGCTGATGCTGCTCGTGATGGGCGCGCGCCGCTGGCCTGCGATGCGTGCGGTGCTGATGGTGCTGCTGCTCGTCACGTTCTCGGCATCGGGCCACCCGAACGTGCTCGACCCCTGGCCGCTGTGGATCGTCATCGACGTCCTGCACCTAGCGGGCGTCGCCGCGTGGTTCGGCGGTCTGGCGGTGCTGGTCGCGCTGCGCGCCGAGGGCCGCGCCGCCCGCGCCGCCGCGGGCGTCGCGCGGCCGTTCTCGTCGGTCGCCCCGGGGGCGGTCCCGGCAGTGGTGGTGGCGGGGTTTACGATAGTCCCGGTGGTAACCG
>JBMSSR010000192.1:0-5264 GCA_049424465.1 Ilumatobacteraceae bacterium | reverse complement strand
CGTGCCGCGCTGCTGCAGCCGGCGGCCGAGCGGCGCCACCAGGTCGGTGAAGCGGTCCTCGGTCATCGCCTGCCCGTGCGCAGCCCCTGCGGCTCGCGAGATGTTCTCGTCCATCAGCGTGCCACCGAGGTCGTTGCACCCGGCGCGCAGCAGCTGCAGCGCCGCGACCTCCCCCACCTTCACCCAGCTGAGCTGCACGTTGTCGATGAGCCCGCGGTATGCGATGCGCGCCACTGCGTGCACCAACAGCGTCTCGCGGAACGTGGGGCCGCGGCGTGCCGCGCGCTGCAGGTAGATCGGCGACGCCATGTGCACGAACGGCAGGCCGACGAACTCGGTGAAGCCACCCGTCACCTTCTGCAGCGCCCGTGTCCTGACGAGGTGGCGGGCCCAGCTCTCGGGGTGCTCGATCGAGCCGAACATCATCGTGACGTTGCTGCGCAGGCCCACCTCGTGTGCGGCGGCGTGGCAGTCGAGCCACTCGTCGGTGGAGATCTTGTCGGGACACAGCACGGCGCGCACATCGTCGTCGAGGATCTCGGCGGCCGTGCCCGGCAACGACGCGAGGCCGGCGTCCTTCAGTCGTCGGAGGTACACGTGCAGGTCCTCGCCAAGTCGGCGAGCACCCTCGGTGACCTCGAGCGCGGTGAACCCGTGCACGTGCATCGCCGGTACCGCCGCCTTCACCGCCCGCGCGACGTCGATGTAGTAGTCGCCGTCGAAGCTCGGGTGGATGCCGCCCTGCAGCGTCACCTCGGTGGCACCGAGGGCCCATGCCTCCTCTGCCCGCCGGGCGATGTCGTCGAGCGTGAGCAGGTAGGGCGTGCCGCGCAAGTTGAGGCTGAGCGGGCCCTTCGAGAAGCCACAGAAGCGGCACTTGAACGTGCACACGTTCGTGTAGTTGATGTTGCGGTTGTGCACCCACGTGATGGTGTCGCCCACCGCCTCGGCGCGCAGGCGGTCGGCGAGCGACGCCACCGCGACCACCTCGGGACCGCGTGCGCGGAACAGTGCGACCAGTTCGTCGAAGCCGGGCTCGTGACCCATCTCGACCCCGGCGAGCACCTCGGCCACACGCCCGCGCACCGCCTGCTCGCGCGCCGGCAACAGCGCAGGCGCCGGCGTCGTGGCACCCGAGTACCACTGTGTGCTGCGGTGCCCCACGAGCACCACCTCTGCCCCGTCCTGCACGACGTCGGCAGCGGTGACGCGCTCGGGCCACACCGAGCCCGGGTCGTCGCGGGCGAGTCCCTCGGCATCGCTGCGGTCGAGCACGGCGAACCGCACGCGCTCGTGCAGCCACGCCGCCGGTCGGCGCACGAACTCGGGGTACACCGTCAGGCGCGGCGCCAGCGCGAACCCCCGCGCCTCGGTCACCTCGCGCAGCCGGTCGAGCGCCGGCCACGGGCGCTCGGGGTTGACGTGGTCGAGCGTCACGGGGGACACGCCGCCCCAGTCGTCGATCCCGGCGTCGAGCAGCGTGCCGAAGTCGTCGCTCAGGTTGGGCGGCGCCTGCAGATGGATCTCGGGCGGTAGCACGAGGCGCGCGACGGCGATCGACCAGAGGAACTCGTCGGGGTCGCACGGCGCGGCGTCGTGCATCGCCGTGCCCGGCTTGGGCAGGAAGTTCTGCACGATCACCTCCTGCACATGACCGTGCCGGGCGTGCGACTCGGCGATCGCGACGAGCGCGGCAAGGCGGTCGGCGCGCGTCTCGCCGATGCCCGCGAGGATGCCGGTCGTGAACGGCACACCAGCGCGACCTGCTGCCTCGAGCGTGGCGAGTCGCCGCTCGGGCGTCTTGTCGGGTGCACCGCGGTGGCAGGCGAGGTCGCCGCGCAGCGTCTCGACCATCATCCCTTGACTCGGTGCCACCTCGGCGAGCAACCGCAGTTCGTCCTCGGTGAGCGCACCGGCATTCGCGTGCGGCAACAGTCCGGTCTCGGCCAGCACGAGTGCGGCCATCGCGTGCAGGTAGTGCACGGTGCTGTCGTAGCCGTGCTCGCGCAGCCAGTCGCGCGCCACGGGATAACGCTCCTCGGGTGCCTCGCCGAGCGTGAACAGCGCCTCGTGACAGCCGAGGCGCGCGCCGTCCGACGCGATGCGCAACACCTGCTCGGGCGTCAGGTACGGAGCGGCCAGGCGGGCCGGTGGCTGGGCGAACGTGCAGTAGCCGCACCGGTCGCGGCACAGCATCGTGAGCGGGATGAACACCTTGGGCGAATAGGTGATGCGCGTGCCGTGCGCTGCGTCGCGCACCGCGGCGGCACGGGCCAGCAGGGCGTCGAGCGGTTCGCGCAGCAGGTCGTCCATCCCCGCACCGTAGTCGAAGTCAGTTCTGAAATGAAACCCACTTGCGTCAGTACGATCAACCCCGTGCCCGCCACCACGCCACCGAGCTCACTGGACCAGACGCTGCGGCTCGTCGGCGACCGGTGGAGCATCCTCATCGTGCGTGCTGCGCTCAGGGGGATCCGCCGCTTCGACGACTTCTGCACCGATCTCGGCATCGCGCGGCCGGTGCTGACCAACCGCCTCCACCGCCTCGTCGACGGCGGCGTGCTGGCCCGCGAGCAGTACCAGGCCCACCCGCCGCGGTTCGAGTACCGCCTCACCCCGGCCGGCGTCGCCCTGTCCCCCACGCTCGTCGCGCTCATCCGTTGGGCCGAGGAGCACACCGACGGTGGCGAACCCGGGCCCGTACTGGTCCACGCCACGTGCGGCACCGAGTTCGAGCAGGGGTTCTGGTGCCGCACGTGCGCCACCACCTTCGGGCCGTCCGCCGTGCGTGCCGCCGCGCGTGACTTCGGCACGCGCTAGAACGACACCATGCCCGTCTCGGCCATCGTCCTCGCTGCCGGCGAGGGATCGCGCATGCGCTCGGCCCGCCCCAAGCCACTGCACCTCATCTGCGGCCGTCCGATGGTCATGCACGTCATCCACGCACTCGAGGCCGTCCGGCCCGAGCGCACCGTCGTGGTCGTCGGCCACGGCGCCGAGCGCGTCACCAAGAAGGTGCACGAGCAGGCACCCGACTGGGCCAACGTCAGTTTCGTCGAGCAGACCGTGCAGCGCGGCACCGGCGACGCGGCGATGGTCGGCCTGTCGGCGTTCCCGGGCGACGACCTCGACGACGCGTCCACGGTCGTCGTGCTGCCGGGCGACACGCCGCTGCTCACCGCCGAGACGCTCGACTTGCTCGTCGCCGAGCACCTCGCCAACGGTGACGCCGCCACCGTGGTCACCACCGTGCTCGACGACCCCACCGGCTACGGCCGCGTGGTGCGCCAGTCGGGGCGCAGCACCGACGGTCGCGTCGTGCGCATCGTCGAGGAGCGCGACGCGTCGCTCGACGAGCGGGCCATCCGCGAGGTCAACACCAGCATCTACGCCTTCCGCCGCGACCTGTTGGGCCCGGCGCTGCGCCGCCTCAGCCCCGACAACGCACAGGGCGAGTACTACCTCACCGACGTGGTCGGCACGCTGGCCTCGTTGGGCCACCGTGTCGGTTGCGTCGAGGCGCCCGAGGCCGAGACCCGCGGCGTCAACGACCGATGGCAGCTGGCCATGGCCGAACGAGAACTGCGCGCCCGCACCAACCGACGCTGGCTGCTGGCCGGCGTGACGATGCTCGACCCGCGCCAGACGTTCATCGACGTCACCGTCCGCCTCGGCCGCGACGTGACGATCTACCCGGGCACGATGCTGCAGGGCGACACGGTCGTGGGCGACGGCTGCGAGCTCGGCCCGCAGACCCGGCTCGTCGACGCGACGGTCGGTGACGGTGCAGTGGTCGAGCAGACCGTCGGCACCGAGTGCACCATCGGCGACGGTGCCCACGTGGGCCCGTTCGCCCACCTGCCGCAGGGCAGCGCCGTCGTTTCCGGCGCGGTGACCGGTGCCTTCTACACTGCGCCGGTCGAATAGGTCACGGGGAGCATCGATGGAGAAGGTCACCACCAAGCGAATGGCGCTCTACTCGGGTCGCACGCACCCCGTGCTCGCCCAAGAGGTCGCCACGCACCTCGGCATCGACCTCGGCCAGCCCAACATCGTCCAGTTCGCCAACGGCGAGCAGCGGGTGCGCTTCGGCGAGAGCATCCGCGGTAACGACGTCTTCATCATGCAGACGCACTGCGGCTTCGGCGGTCGCAGCATCAACGACTCGATCATGGAGCAGTTGATCATGATCGACGCCGCCTACCGCGCCTCGGCCAAGCGCATCACGGCCGTGTGCCCCTTCTACGGCTATGCCCGCCAGGACCGCAAGGCCGAGGGCCGCGAGCCCATCACGGCCCGCCTGGTCGCCGACCTGTTCAAGGCGGCCGGTGCCAAGCGCATGGTCAGCATCGACCTGCACAGCGGTCAGATCCAGGGCTTCTTCGAGGGCCCGGTCGACCACCTCACGGCCATGCCGGTGCTCGAGAACTACCTGCGCCAGCACGCTGACGCCCCCGTGATCGTCGCCCCCGATGCCGGTCGCATCAAGGTGGCCGAGCGCATGGCGCAGCACCTCGGCGACAAGGGCTCGGACCTGGCCTTCATCTACAAGCGCCGCCCCAAGGGCACGGCCAACGTCGCCGAGGCCAAGGAAGTGATGGGTGACGTCGAGGGCCGTCTGTGCGTGCTGACCGACGACATGATCGACTCGGGCGGCACCATCGTGTCGGCTGCCGAGGTACTGATGCAGCGCGGCGCCCGCGAGGTGTGGGCGATGGCCACGCACGCCGTGCTGAGCGGCCCGGCCATCGAGCGCCTCGACAAGTCGGTCATCACGCGAGTGGTGCTCACCAACACCCTGCCGCTGGCCCCCGAGCAGATGCTCGCCAAGATCGAGGTCCTGTCGATCGCACCGCTCATCGCCGATGCCCTCAACGCCGTGTTCGACGACACGAGCGTGAGCGAGATCTTCGGCGGCGAGAACCAGGCCTGACGACGCGGCACACCACCTCAACAGCGCGTCGGCGCAGCCCGTCAGCTGAGTGCGCTGGTCTCGGCGAACAGCGTCAGCACGGGGACCGCCCCATGCGGAGGTGCGTCGCTGAGGTGGTCACGGTCGTGGTCTCGAACACGGCCGTCGTCGAGCGCCGCGTCGGGGCGTGTCGGCACGAAGTCGAGCGGTTGCTGGCGTGACGGTGTGACGAATCGGGGTGGCGCGCCGGGTGGTGCGTTGCTGGCGACGCCGCGTGGTGGGCACCACATGACGACCCCGTCTGGTCGGATGAGTTCGAAGTCGTTGGCGTCACCGATGATCACGGTGCCGG
>JBMSSR010000191.1:0-5319 GCA_049424465.1 Ilumatobacteraceae bacterium | reverse complement strand
AACGAGTACGTCGACGCCATCCGCACCAACACCACGGCCAACTTCAAGCGCCGCTACCGCGACATCGACGTGCTGCTCATCGACGACATCCAGTTCATGGAGGGCAAGGAGGGGCTCCAGGAGGAGTTCTTCCACACGTTCAACTCGCTGCACGGTGCCAACAAGCAGATCGTGATCTCGTCCGACCGGATGCCCGACGCCATCCCCACCCTCGAGGAGCGGCTCCGCGGTCGGTTCAAGTGGGGGCTCATCACCGACATCCAGCCGCCCGATCTCGAGACCCGCCTCGCCATCTTGCGCAACAAGGCCGAGCGCGACCACAGCCCCGTGCCGCCCGACGTCCTCGAGTTCATCGCCTCTCGTATCACCAGTAACATCCGCGAGCTCGAGGGTGCCCTCATCCGGGTCACGGCCTACGCCAGCCTCAACAACGTGCCCACCACGGTGCACCTCGCCGAACAGTTGCTCAGCGACCTGCTCACCGACTCGTTCGTCAAGCCCCGTACCGACGACGAGCTGCTGAACGAGATCGCCATCATCCTCGGCTTCAGCGTCGAGGCCCTGCGCGGCAAGAGCCGGCAGCGCCCGCTGGTGACTGCCCGGCAGACGGCCATGTACGTGTTCCGCGAGCTCACCGACCTGTCGTATCCCGCCATCGCCCGCCTCTTCGGTGGGCGCGACCACACCACGGTCATCCACGCCGTCGACAAGATCCAGCGGCTCATGAGCGAGCGGCGACAGGTGTACGACCAGGTCACCGAGCTCGTCCAACGGCTGCGCAAGGCCTGACCGTGACCGCCGTCAACCGCCCGTCGACCTCACTGCACCAGTCGAACGCCCGCGCGGTGGACGACATGTGGACCGTGTCGTCCGCGCGGTGGACGGCACTGAGGTTCTCCACCGAATCACACGCGCGTCATTTTTCGCCTGTGCGCGCGAGTGGAAACCGGTGTGGACGCGAATTCAGCACCTACGCTGGGCCGAACGCGGGTTGTGCACAGTCCACAGCCCTTATTACCGCTATTAGATCGATACATCACCCCATGGTGAGAAAGGGAACCCTGTGAAGTTCCGTTGCGAGCGAGAAGCCCTCGCCGAAGCGCTCTCCACGGCAAGTCGCGCGACGAGTGGTCGCAGCGCAGCACTGCCGGTCCTCACCGGCCTGCGACTCGAGGTCACGGGTGACCGTCTCTCGATCACAGGTTCCGATCTCGACCTCACCATCCAGGCCTCGCTCGAGGTCGGTGGCGAGGTGGACGGCGGCACCGTCGTGCCGGCACGACTCACGTCCGACATCGTTCGCTCGCTCGGCTCGGGCAAGGTCGAGGTCGAGGCCAGTGCCGATGACGTCACCATCAGCAACGGTCGCTCCAACTTCACGGTTCGTCCGCTCAGCTTCGACGACTACCCGAAGGTCGGTGGCGCCACCGGCACCTCGGTGACCCTTCCCTCGGTCGAGTTCGGCGACGCACTTCGTCAGGTCGTCAAGGCCACGAGCAACGACGAGCAGCGCCAGGTCCTCACGGGTGTCCTGATGACGGCCGAAGCCGATGGGTTGCGCATGGTCGCCACCGACTCGTACCGGCTGGCGGTCCGCGACCTCATCGGCCAGAACGTGCTGGCGGCGGGGCAGAAGGTGCTCGTGCCCGGCCGGGCCCTCACCGAGCTCCAGCGTCTCGTCAACGGTGGTGACGAGGTCGTCATGCGGCTCGGCGAGCGCGAGGCAGGTTTCGAGGTCGGTAACACGCGGCTCACGACGCGCCTCATCGACGGCGAGTTCCCCGACTACAAGCGTCTGGTCCCGCCCTCGATGGCCAACACGCTCACGGTCGAGCGCGAGGTGCTGCTCGACGCACTGCGCCGCGTCAAGTTGCTCGCCAAGGACCAGTCGACCCCGGTGCGGCTCAGCCTCGGCGGCGACACCTTGCGCCTGACGGCGATCACCCAGGACGTCGGCAACGCCTCTGAAGAAGTCGACGCGACGTACGTCGGCACCGACCTCGTCATTGCGTTCAACCCCGAGTTCCTCATCGCGGGCGTCGAGGTGTGCGCCGGACAACTGGTGGTGCTCACCACCAACGAACCCGGCAAGCCGGCCGTGTTGCGCGGCGCAACGCCGGACGGCACGGTGACCGACTACCTGTACCTCCTCATGCCCGTGCGAGTGCCCGAGACCAAGTGATCGTCACCCGGCTCGAGCTGGTCGACTTCCGCAACTACGGCGAGGCGTCGTTCGCCTTCCACCCGGGCATCACTGCGGTCATCGGCCTCAACGGACAGGGCAAGACCAATCTCGCCGAGGCGCTCGCGTATCTCGCCGCACTCGACAGCTTTCGCGGTGCACCGACCGACGCGCTCATCCGCCTCGGTGCCGACACCGCCGTCGTGCGTGCGACGGTGCAGCAGTCCGATGGGCGTGAGGTGCTCATCGAGCTCGAGCTCTCGCGACACGGTCGGACCAGGGTGCTCGTCAACAAGCAACGCCTCGGGCGGGCGCGTGACGTGCTGGGTGCGATGCGCGTCACCGTGTTCTCACCCGACGACCTCGAGCTCGTGAAGGGTGGCCCGAACGAGCGCCGCCGCTTCCTCGACGACACCCTCGTGTCGTTGGCCGTGAAGTACGACGCCCTTCGACTCGAGCTCGACCGCATCGTCAAGCAGCGCAACACCCTGTTGAAGCAGACCGGCGGTCGACTCGACACCGAGGCGGAGGTGACCCTCGACGTCTGGGACGCGAAGCTGGCCGAGGTGGGCGAGCAGTTCGGTCACGCACGGGCGGTGCTGGTGTCGCGGGTGTCACCGATGGTGCAGGAGGCCTACGAGCAACTGGCCGACCGACCGACGCCTGTCGAGTTGCGGTACGAACCCGAGTGGCGGGTCGCGGGCTTGGCCGCCGCGCTGGCGGCCGCCCGCCGCGACGACGTGCGGCGCGGCGTGAGCACGGTCGGACCGCACCGCGACGATCTCGAGCTCACCGTCAACGGCATGCCGGCGCGCACGCACGCGTCGCAGGGCGAACAGCGCACGCTGGCGCTGGCGCTGCGGCTCGGCGCACACCGCCTCGTCGCCGATCGCGCGGGGAGCACACCGGTGTTGGTGCTCGACGACGTCCTGAGCGAGCTCGACCCGATTCGCTGTGCCGCGCTGCTCGGCAACCTGCCGCCGGGCCAGGTGGTGCTGACCACGGCGGGTGCGCTCCCCGAGGCAGCGCACCCCGATGCGACCCTGCGCATCGAACGTGGCATGGTGGTGGCATGAGCGCCAGGGAGCGCAACGAACCGATCAGCATCAGCGACAGCATCCACGACGTGCTGCGGTCGATGCGCGACGACGGTGGTCGCTCACCGGTGTCCGCCTCTGCGGTGGCCGGTGTCTTCGGTCGGTGGGTCGAGGCGGTCGGTGACGCCGTCGCCGCGCACGTGCAGCCGGTGACGCTCGACGGCACGACGCTGGTGGTCAAGGTCGACGATCCCTCGTGGGCGACGCAGCTGCGATTCCTCGAGCGGACCCTGCGCGAGCGTCTCGCCGAGGTCGCGGGGGTCGAGGTCGAGCACCTCGAGATCCGTGTCGCAGGTCGCTCGGGCGACCGCCGGCGCGAGCCGTAACACCCGCCCCTGGCACCCCTGGCAGACCGGTCGCGAGGCGCCGTCGCGAGCACGCCCGAGCGGGGCCGTTGGTCGCCTCGCAGCGGCCGGGCGGATGGGGTCGTGGAGGGGGGATCACGAGCCAGTCGCGAGCGTGCGGGAGACGCCACTCCGTACCACCCCGCGGGTAGGATTGGGGAGATCACGACGACGGTTGCGCCGGCAGGGGCCCAGCTCACGTGTCGACGACACAACCGCAGGTCAGCGCCCATTTTTCGGCCCTGACTCCCCCGACAGCACGAGGTACGAGTGGCTTCCGACGCCAAGCAATCCGCCAAGCAGCCGACCGCCGACTACGGCGCCAAGGACATCCAGGTGCTCGAGGGTCTCGACCCGGTCCGCAAGCGTCCCGGCATGTACATCGGATCCACCGGTCTGGCCGGCCTGCACCACCTCATCTGGGAGGTCGTCGACAACTCCGTCGACGAGGCCATGGCCGGTTTCGCGACCTCGATCTCGGTCACCATGCTGGCCGACGGCGGGTGCCGCGTCGACGACAACGGGCGAGGTATCCCCGTCGATCCGTACCCGTCGGGTCCGCACAAGGGCAAGAGCGCTGCCGAGGTCGTGCTCACCGTGCTGCACGCCGGTGGCAAGTTCGGCGGCGAGGGCTACAAGGTCTCGGGCGGCCTCCACGGTGTGGGTGTCAGCGTGGTCAACGCGCTCAGCGAGCGGCTCGTCATCACCATCGACCGCGATGGCAAGCGCTACCAGCAGGAGTTCGCCAAGGGCGGCAAGCCGCAGGGCAAGCTCGGTGTCGTCGGCAGCACCCCGGGCCGCGGCCGCACCACCGGCACGTCGGTCGAGTTCTGGCCCGACCCCAGCATCTTCTCCAGCGAGGGCACCGAGTTCGTCGCCCGCACCGTGCTCGAGCGCCTGCAGACCATGGCGTTCCTCAACCGCGGCCTCGAGATCAACTTCGTGGACGAGCGCGAGGGCAAGGCCCAGAAGGTGACGTTCCAGTACAAGGGCGGCATCGTCGACTTCGTCAAGCACCTCAACACCACCAAGGAGCCGCTGTTCTCCAAGGTGTGCCACTTCGAGGACGAGGACGACGACGGCCAGATGCTCGACATCGCCGTGCAGTGGAACACCGGGTACCACGAGGGCATCCACGGCTACGCCAACGGCATCAGCACCATCGAGGGTGGCATGCACGTCGAGGGCTTCAAGACTGCCCTCACCAGCGTGCTCAACAAGTACGCGCGTGCCAAGGGTCTGCTCAAGGAGAAGGACGACAACCTGCTCGGCGAGGACATCCGCGAGGGCATCACGGCGATCATCGCCGTCAAGCTGCGCGAGCCGCAGTTCGAGGGCCAGACCAAGGCCAAGCTCGGCAACGTGCCGATGCGCAGCTTCGTGCAGAAGGCCACCAACGAGAAGTTGGCCGAGTGGCTCGACGAGAACCCGGCCGAGGCCAACAAGGTCGTGAAGAAGGCGCAGGCCGCTGCGCAGGCCCGAGTCGCAGCGAAGAACGCGCGTAATGCCATCCGTCGCAAGACCGCACTCACCGGCGCCGGCATGCCCGACAAGTTGAAGGACTGCAGCAGCGGCAATCCCGAGGAGAGCGAACTGTTCATCGTCGAGGGCGACTCGGCCGGCGGCTCGGCGCTCAATGCTCGCGATCCGCGCACGCAGGCGCTGCTGCCCATCCGCGGCAAGATCCTCAACGTCG
>JBMSSR010000190.1:0-5406 GCA_049424465.1 Ilumatobacteraceae bacterium | reverse complement strand
TGTCCTCCTCGCCGGGCGAGGACAACATGGGGCACTTCTTCCTCAACTCCGTCCGCATCACGGTGCCGTCGACGATCCTGTCGGTGGGGATCGCCCTGTTCGCCGCCTATGCGTTCTCGTGGATGAAGTTCAAGGGACGCGACTGGTTGTACGTGGGGGTCATCAGCCTGCTGATGGTGCCGCTGCAGATGGCGCTCATCCCGTTGCTCCGCCTCCTCACGGGTGGCGCGCACATCGGGTCGTTCCCGATCTTCCCGTACCTGCACCTCGACAACAGCATCCCGGCGGTGTGGATCGCCCACATCTGTTTCGGCATGCCGTTCTGCATCTTCATCCTCACCAACTTCGTGCAGGCGCTACCCAAGGAAGTCATCGAGGCGGCCCGCGTCGACGGTGCCGGTCACCTCACCGTGTTCACCAAGCTGGTGCTCCCGCTGTCGGTTCCGGCGGTCGCGTCGCTGAGCATCTTCCAGTTCATGTACATCTGGAACGACTACCTCGTCGGAAAGGTGTTCGGCGGAGCCGGCGCCAACGTGCCCGTCGTCGCCAAGTTGGCCGAGGTGTCGGGTACTCGCGGTCAGTCGTGGCACCTGCTCACCGCCAGCGGCATGATCGCAATGGTCGTGCCCATCGCCGTGTTCTTCGCGCTGCAGCGGTACTTCGTGCGCGGGCTGCTGGCCGGCGCCGTCAAGGGCTGACCGCCAGCCGGGGCTGCACGGCGCACCCCCCGCACCCTCGTGTGTCGCAGATCCTGAAGGAGATCCCATGAGCACCGAATCCGACGCGCGTCTCGAGCGGCTGCTCGACCAGATGACCGTTGACGAGCTCGTGCTGCTGACGGCCGGTGACGACGTCTGGCACACGGCGGCGATCGAGCGGCTCGGCATCCCGCGGATGCGCGTGTCCGACGGCCAGGTCGGTGTTCGCGGCACCAGCTTCGACGGTGAGGCGTCCATCAATGCCCCGTGCAGTACGTCGCTCGCGGCGACGTGGGACACCGACGCGGTCGAGCGGATCGGCCAGATGCTCAGTCGCGAACTGCAGGCGAAGGGTGCGCACGTGTTGCTCGCGCCGACGGTCAACCTTCACCGCACTCCGGTGGGCGGCCGCAACTTCGAGTGCATGAGCGAGGACGCCTACCTGACGTCGCGCATTGCTGTGGCGTACGTGCGCGGCGTGCAGCACGACGGTCTGGCGTGCTGCATCAAGCACTTCGTCGGCAACGACACCGAGTTCGAGCGCATGTCGATCGACGCGCAGATCGACGAGCGCACGATGCGCGAGCTGTACCTGCGCCCGTTCGAGGCGGCCGTCGAGGATGCGGGCGTCAAGGCGGTGATGACCGCGTACAACCGCGTCGATGGGGTGTGGGCAGCCGACAGCCCGCTGCTCGCCGACGTGCTGCGTGGCGAGTGGGGGTTCCAGGGCGCGGTCATGAGCGACTGGTTCGGTCTGCACTCGACGGTCAAGGGCATCGAGGCGGGTCTCGACCTCGAGATGCCGGGGCCAACCCTGCAGCGCGGCCCCACGTTGCTCGAGGCGATCGAGCGCGGTGACGTCAGCGTCGAGCAGGTGCGCGCTCGCGCCCGCCAGGTGCTGTGGCTACTCGACCGCACCGGTGCGCTCGACGGGCCCGGACCCGGCCCCGAGACCGCGCGGCGCGACGCCGCCGACGAGGCGCTGGTCCGTCGCGTCGCTGCGGAGGGCATGGTGCTGCTGCGCAACGGCGCGGCCGTGCAGGGCGGCACGGTGCTGCCGCTCAGTGACGAGGTTGTCGCCGCCCGCGCCATCCGCCGCGTCGCGGTGATCGGACCCAACGCGGCGCGGTGCGAACTGCGCGGTGGTGGCAGTGCGCAGGTGACCCCCACCGCCGAGTCGCACCCGCTCGAGGCGATCACGGCGCACTTCGCCGCGCGGGGCGTCGAGGTCGCGTACGCGCAGGGCTGCCAGATCCACCGTCGCCTGCCAGCCATCAGCTCGAGGCTGATGTCAGCGTTCGAGTGCGACGTCTTCGAGCATCCCGAGCACCTCGACGAGCCGGGTCGCGAGCCGCTGTCGACGTCGGTCAAGCGGTCGACACGGGTGACGTGGTTCGAGGACCCGACCGGGAAGGGCTCGGGCGACCCCGAGTTCGGAGCGCGCCTGCGCACGGTGTTGGTGCCCGACGTGACGGGGACGTGGACGTTCGGCCTCGAGAGTGTCAGCCCCGGTCGCGTCCTCATCGACGGCGCGGTGCTGCTCGACAACACCGACGAGCCCAAGGGGGGTTCGTTCTTCGGGACCGGCCGGGGCGAGATCACGGCCAGCGTCGACCTCGTGGCCGGTCGCGAGTACCGGCTCGAGGCAGAGGTGCGCCATCACCCGCAGGGCATCGGCCTCGGCGGCATCAACATCGGCGCGGTGGCGCCCGTCACGGGCGACCTGGTCGAGGCAGCCATCGACCTCGCCGCGCAGTGCGACCTGACGATCATGGTTGTCGGCACCAACGACAACTGGGAGTCCGAGGGCTGGGACCGCACTGACATCGCGCTGCCCGGCCGTCAGGACGAACTCATCTCGCGCGTCGCGCAGGTGAGTGCGGCCACCGTCGTGGTCATCAACGCCGGCTCGCCGGTCGGGATGCCGTGGCTCGATGCGGTCGACTCGGTGCTGATGTCGTGGTTCCCCGGCCAGGAGGCCGGTGGTGCAATGGTCGACGTACTGACGGGTGTGGTCGAGCCACAGGGCCGCCTGCCGGTCACGTTCCCGATGCGCATCGAGGACACGCCTGCCAGCGAGCACCACCCGGGGCGCAACGGCGTGGCGCGCTACCTCGAGGGCCGTCTCGTCGGCCACCAGTGGTACACCACGATCGGCCGCGAGCCGTTGTTCCCGTTCGGCTTCGGCCTCGGCTACTCGTGCGTGTCCATCGACCACGCCGCCGCACCGTCCGCGCACGAGGTCGTCGTGTCGGTGTCCAACGCGGGGACGCGTGACGCGATCGAGGTCGTGCAGGTGTACTCGCACCTTCTCGACCGCGACGACCTGCCGCGTGACGAACCCGACCAGCGTCTCGTCGGCTTCGCCAAGGTGCGCGTCGCAGCGGGCACCACCGTCGAGGTCCGCATCGAGCTCGATCGCCATGCGTACCGGACCTGGGACATCCTGCACTCGTGCTGGGCGCAGCGCACAGGTACGCACGAGCTGCGTATCGGCCGGTCGGCCGCCGACATCGTGCACCGCCTCGAGGTCCGACCGTGACGTCGTCGGACGAACGCGTCGTGGCGTCGCTCGACGAGGGTGAGCTGCGCATCACTGCCCGCGCCGAGTACTGGCGGCCGTACCTGCGCGAGGTGCTGGGGGCGCTGTACGGCGGGAGGTGCGACGTCGACGAGCTCGTGTCGCGCGCTGTGGCGATCGCGTCGGACGGGGCTCGCCACCGTCGACCGTCGCTGCGCGCGCTCGACGTCGAGCGCGAGACCGATCCGGCGTGGTTCCAGGACCCGTCGATGATCGGCTACGTGGCGTACGCCGAGTTGTTCGGGGGGACGCTGAAGGGGGTCGAGCAGCGGCTCGAGTACCTCGCCGACCTGCACGTCCGCTACTTCCACCTCATGAAGGTGCTGCGCGCGCGTGACGGCGCGAACGACGGTGGGTATGCCGTGCTCGACTACCGCGACGTCGACCCTGCGCTCGGCACGTGGGCCGACCTCGAGCACCTTGCTGATGCGCTCCATCAGCGTGGCATCAGCCTGTGTCTCGACCTGGTCATGAACCACACGGCGCGCGAGCACGAGTGGGCCCGCAAGGCCAAGGCCGGTTCGGCGCGCCACCGCGACTACTACCTCGTCTACCCCGACCGCACCGAGCCCGACCGCTACGAGGCCACGCTGCCCGAGGTCTTCCCCGAGATGGCGCCGGGCAACTTCACGTGGGACGACGACCTGTCGGCGTGGGTCTGGACGACGTTCAACGCCTATCAGTGGGACCTCAACTACGCGAACCCAGAGGTCCTGCTCGAGATGCTGCAGATCATGGTCGACCTGGCCAATGCCGGCGTCGACGTCTTGCGACTGGATGCGGTGGCGTTCACGTGGAAGCGCCTCGGGACCAACTGTCAGAACCAGCCCGAAGCGCACCTCATCGCCCAGGCGTACCGCGCGCTGATGGCGATCGCTGCCCCGGCCACCTTGCTGAAGGCCGAGGCCATCGTCGCCCCGTCCGACCTGCTGCCGTACCTCGGTGTGCACCGACTCGAGCGGCCCGAGTGCCACCTCGCGTACCACAACCAGTTGATGGTCATGCTCTGGAGCAGCCTTGCTGCGGGCGATGCTGCCCTGGCGAGCACGGCGATGGCCGCACTGCCTGCCACGCCCGCCTCGGCCGGATGGGTCAACTACGTGCGCTGCCACGACGACATCGGCTGGGCCGTCAGCGACGCCGATGCCGAGGCGGCGCATCTCGACGGGTTCGCGCACCGCACCTATCTCGCGGCGTTCTACCGGGGCGACTTCCGCGGCTCGTTCAGCGACGGCGTGCCGTTCTCGAGCAATCCCGATGCCGGTGACGAGCGGACCTGCGGGTCGGCGGCCGCGCTGTGCGGTGTCGGTCGTGCGGTGCGCGGCGGCGACCCCGTGGCGATCGACCTCGCGATGCGTCGCCTCGAGCTCGTCTACGGCGTGATGTTCGGCTTCCCCGGTGTGCCGCTGGTGTACATGGGCGACGAGATCGCGCTCGACAACGACCGCACCTACCTCGACGACCCTGAGAAGGCCGAGGACTCGCGCTGGATCCACCGCCCGTCGATGCCGTGGAACATCGCGGCGCGGCGCACGGTGCAGGGGAGTGCCGAGCACCGTATGTACTCGACCGTGCAGCGGATGGTGTCGGTGCGCCGGTCGACGCCGGCGATGGCCGCCGGCGGCGACACCTGGATCCATCGCTACGACGACACCGCAGTGTTCGCATGGGCTCGTCGCCACCAGCGACACGGCAGGTTCTTCGGCCTCGCGAACTTTGCGTTGCGGCCGGCGTCGGTGCCCACCACGGCGCTCGAATGGGCCGGCCTCGAGCAGCCGCGCGCCGTGTTCGGCGAGCAGAACGTGCGCGACACCGCTCACGGGCTCGAGCTGGCGCCGCTGTCGGTGGTGTGGTTCGCCGACGACGCCGACCGCACGCTGGCCTGATTCGTCGGGCGCGCGTGGTCGGGTCGGTACGACCGACCCTGGGTCAGACGTTGAAGCGGAACTCCATGACGTCACCGTCGACGGGGTGGTAGTCCTTGCCCTCGATGCGGATCTTGCCGAGCTCCTTGGCCTTGGTCCACGAGCCGATCTCGAGCAGTTCGTCCCAGTGGATGACCTCGGCCTTGATGAAGCCGCGCTGGAAGTCGCTGTGGATGCGGCCGGCGCACTCGGGCGCGCTCGA
>JBMSSR010000189.1:0-5421 GCA_049424465.1 Ilumatobacteraceae bacterium | reverse complement strand
CGACGACCTGTCTCGAATTCACTGCCTCAACGGCCGCGAGCAACTCGGCGGTCGGCCGCGCCGCGGCAACGGCCGCCTCGCGCTCGAACAGCCGTGCCGGGATGCGGCGGGTGAGGACGTCATCCAGCGTGGTGGCCATCTCGTGTCGCACTGCGTAGACGGCCTCGGCCCGCAGGTACGGCAGGCCGCCGATGAGCGGTTCGCCGAGCGATGCGTCGGCGGCGACGAGCGCCTCGACCTCGGTCGCCGCAGTACCGAAGCGGTGGGGGAGGTGACCGAACCTCCCCGGCGCCACGCCGCGGTCGACGAAGCCCTTCGCCCCGTGGAGCGCGAGCGACCGGGTGCGGCATGCCGCACGGCGGCCGAGGTGGGACAACACCGCGTCGACGGTGTCCTCGGCCATCTCGCGGAACGTCGTCAGCTTGCCGCCGGTCACGGTCACGACGCCGCTGGCGGTGGCGTTCACCTTGTGACGACGTGACAGGTCGGCCGTGCGGCCGGACGCGCCCGACTTGACGAGCGGGCGCAGGCCGGCCCACACCCCGCTGACGTCGTCGACCGTCACCGTGGTGGTGATGCTGGCGTTGAGGGCGCGCAGGACGTACTCGATGTCGGCGCTGGTGCACTGCGGGTCGTCGAGCGGGCCGTCGTAGTCGGTGTCGGTCGTGCCGATGTACGTGTGCCGGAAGGTGCCGTCGGGCAGCGGCCCCCACGGCACGACGAACAGGCTGCGCTTGTCGCCGGGCACGGGGATGACCACCGCGATGTCGTTGCGCACCTTGGCCCACGGCACGGTCAGGTGGACGCCCTTGGCCGGTCGGATCGAGTCGGGGTCGTGCCCCTCGTCGAGCGTGCGCACCTCGTCGCTCCACACGCCCGCCGCATTGACGACGGCGCGCGTGCGGACCGTCAACCGTCGGCCGTCGGCCTCGACGACCACACCGTCGACGCGGTCGGCAGCGTCGTTGGACAGCTCGACGACGCGGCACCGATTGACGACGGCGGCACCGTGATCGGCAGCGGTGCGCGCCACGGTGAGCACGAGTCGTGCGTCGTCGACCGTCGCGTCGTAGTAGAGGTACGCCGATGCGAGCCGGCCCTCGGGCATCGTCGGCAGGTGAGCGAACGCAGCGGCGTGCCGCAGACGACGGTGGAACCGACCGATGCGCCAGCCACCGGTCAGGTCGTACATCCACATCGCCGAGCCGAGGGCGCGGGCAATCTTGCGCGACACGACCCCGTCCTTGGTGAGTACCGGGATCATGAACGGCAGCACCTTGACCAGATGCGGTGCGTTACGACGGAGACGCTGGCGCTCGTGCAGGGCCTGGTAGACGAGACCGATCTCGCCCTGCTGCAGGTAGCGCAGGCCGCCGTGCACCAGCTTGCTGCTCTTCGAGGAGGTTCCCGAGGCGAAGTCGTCGCGCTCGACCAGGGCGACGCGCAGCCCGCGGGTGGCCGCATCGAGTGCGACGCCGGCCCCCGTGATGCCGCCGCCGACGACCACGACGTCGAAGTCCTCGTGCTCGAGGCGGCGGAGCATGTCGTCCCGCTGGAACGACGGGCCGTGTGGTGCGGACGACGACGTGACAGGTGACATCTGCGTCATCCTACGAATCGTGCGCACGCGCCGCGGGACGCAGCGGTGATTCAGCCCGACCACGCCCGTTGGACGGCGCGCAGATTCTGCGTTCCGAGTGGTGACCACGAATTGCCGAATGCCGCGAACGATCGGTACGGTCGTCGCAGGGCGTGGCCGACCGACGGTGCGACACTGTGTGCGCCAGCGGGCGGCGCCCCGCTGCAATGGGTGACACCCGACCGCGCCGCGGTCGCGATCCACAAGGAGGACACACCGTGAGCCTGCACGGCACCAAGACCCACGAGAACCTGAAGGAAGCGTTCGCCGGCGAGAGCCAGGCGAACCGCCGCTACCTGTGGTTCGCCCAGAAGGCCGACGTCGAGGGCTACCCCGATGCCGCCGCACTGTTCCGCAGCGTCGCCGAGGGCGAGACCGGCCATGCGCACGGCCACCTCGAGTTCCTCGCCCAGGTCGGCGACCCGGCAACGGGCGAGCCGATCGGCGAGACCGAGGACAACTTCAAGTCGGCGATCGCCGGCGAGACCTACGAGTACACGCAGATGTACCCGGGCTTCGCCGCCACCGCCCGCGACGAGGGACTGACCGAGATCGCGGAGTGGTTCGAGACGCTGGCCCGCGCCGAGAAGAGCCACGCCGGCCGTTTCGCCGAGGGCCTCAAGGCCCTCTGACCTGTCTCGCGCCCGGTGCGCGGGCTGCGGCGTCCCGCCGCGGCCCGCGCACCGTCGCGTGACCGTTCAGGACCCGAACCGACCGTTCGACCGCGCCGGCCACCGACGTCCGGCAGGAGGCTGCTCGCCATGACCATCACGTACGACCCCAAGCACCCGCTGTACCTCGACGAGGCCGACGTCCGCTCCGAGCTGACACGGGTCTACGACCTGTGCCACGGGTGTCGGTTGTGCTTCAAGTTCTGCACGTCGTTCCCGACGCTGTTCGAGATGATCGACCGTCACGACGACCAGGACGCCGGACGCCTGACACCGGCCCAGCAGGACCAGGTCATCGACGAGTGCTTCCAGTGCAAGCTCTGCTACATCAACTGCCCGTACATCCCCGAGCTGCATGAGTGGGCGCTCGACTTCCCCCGGCTGATGCTGCGTGCCGATGCGATGCGGCACACCACCAAGCAGGTGTCGCTGCGCAAGCGCATCACCGACAACGTCATGGGCCGGACCGACCTCATGGGCCGGGCTGCCTCCGCTGCGGCACCGCTGGCGAACAAGGTCGTCGGCGCGAGGCCCGGCTCGGTGGTGCGCAAGGTGGTCGAGGCGACGGCCGGCGTGTCGGCAGTCCGCCTGCTGCCGCCGTACGCGCGCCAGCGATTCTCGACCTGGTTCGCCAAGCGCCCCAAGGTGCGTATTGCCAAGCGTCAGGGCCGTGTCGCCGTGTTCCCGACGTGCCTGGTCGAGTACCAGCAGCCGCAGATCGGTCACGACCTGGTGAAGGTCTACGAGCGCAACGGCATCGAGTGCTCGTTGGCGGCGGGTGCCGGCTGCTGCGGCGCGCCGTGGCTGCACAGTGGTGACATCACCGAGTTCACCAAGGTCGCAGAGAAGAACGTCCGGGCACTCGCGGCGAGCGTGCGCAAGGGGCACGACATCGTCGTGCCGCAGCCGACGTGTGGCTACGTCCTGAAGAAGGACTACGTCGACTACGTGGGCGGAGCCGACGCGGCGCTCGTGGCCGAGCACACCTTCGATGCTGCCGAGTACCTGATGCGCGTGCACAAGGACGAGGGCACCTCGCTCGACACCGACTTCAGCGGCTTCATCCCCTCGACGGTGACCTACCACACACCGTGTCACCTCAAGGCCCAGAACATCGGCCTGAAGAGCCGTGACCTCATCAAGCTCACCGGCGCCAAGGTCAAGCTGGTGCAGCAGTGCAGCGGCATCGACGGCATGTGGGGCTTGCGCGCCGAGAACGCCGAGCTGAGCATGCCCATCGGACGCAAGCTCGCCGAGGAGATCCAACGTGCCGGCGGTGACGTCGTGGCAGGCGACTGCCACCTCGCCAACACGGCGATCAACGAACAGACCGGTGAGGAGCCGATGCACCCCATCCAGCTGATCGCCCGCGCCTACGGCATCCCCGAGGAGACGCAGCCATGAGCACCGCCGTACCCGGTGGATCGGTGTCGTCGACGTCGCGCAAGCTCACCCTCGACGACATTGCCGACTCGCGTGCGTACGAGCGCGAACGGGATTCGTTCAGGGCGCGTGTCATCGAGCTGAAGCGACGCCGTCGGGTGCACGTCGGCACGATCGTGACGCTCGTGTTCGAGAACCGCGAGACGATGCGATTCCAGATCCAGGAAATGGCGCGTGTCGAGCACATCAGTACCGACGCCGGTATCCAGGACGAGCTCGACGTCTACAACCCGCTGGTACCCGAACCGGGTCAGCTGCGGGCGACGATGTTCATCGAGCTGACCTCCGACGACCAGATGCGCGAGTGGTTGCCGAAGCTGGTGGGGATCGAGCATTCGGTGCTGTTCCGCCTGGCTGACGGCACGCAGGTGCGGTGCGCCGTCGAGGCCCAGCACGAGAGCCAACTGACCCGCGAGCACGTCACCGCCGCAGTGCACTATCTCGAGTGGGAGTTCACGCCCGAGCAGGTGGCAGCGTTCGGCGAGGGGGTGCAGCTCGTCGTCGACCACCCGTCCTACCTCGAGGCGGTCGAACTGGCTCCGACCACCGTGGCCGAGCTGCGGTCCGACCTGCTGCCCGACGGCGCCTGACCGCGTCGGCTCGCCCCCGCCGGGCCCCAGTGGCTCGCCGCCCGGGCATCCGGCGCGGTCCGGGCCGACCGGCGCCGGGCGGTCACCAAATTGCCTCTGGCGCCGGGGGCCGACCGACCCTAGATTTCCTCTCGCTGGCCGGAAGGTGGCCTGCAGCAGTCAACGGGGGCAGTGGTGTCGGCGAAAGAGATCCAGTGGCGCCAACTGGGGGCATGTCGTGGGCTCGATCCCACGATTTTCTATCCAGAGGACGACGATGACGCCCCCGAGGCCAAGGAAGTGTGCGCCGAGTGCGGCGTGCGTGTGGCCTGCCTCGAGTATGCGTTGTCGATCCGCGAGAAGGCCGGTGTGTGGGGCGGCGCCACCGAGCGCGAACGGCGACGCATGATCCGTCAGCGTCGTCGGAGCGCGTGAGCGTCGACGAGCTGGGTGGCTGGCCGGCGCTGCTCACTGATCTGCTCGAACACCGTGACCTCCCGGCGTCCACCGCGCGCACCGCGATGGCGACGATCCTCGCCGGCGAGGCGACTCCCGCCCAGCTGATCGGGTTCGTGGTCGCACTCCGTGCGAAGGGTGAGACGCCCGACGAGATCTCCGGCCTGCTCGACGCCGTGCTCGACGCGGCGACCATCGTGCCGCTTCCCGACGACGTGCGCGACCGGGCGGTCGACATCGTCGGTACCGGTGGCGACCGCAGCGCCAGCATCAACGTCAGCACGATGGCGGCGATCGTCGTCGCCGGCGCAGGCGTGCCCGTGTGCAAGCACGGCGCACGCGCCGCGAGCTCGAAGTGCGGCACTGCCGACGTGCTCGAGGCGCTGGGCGTGGCCATCGAGCTGCCGCCCGAAGGGGTGCTGCGCTGTGTGCTCGAGGCCGGCATGGGCTTCTGCCTCGCTCCCCGCTATCACCCGGCGTTCCGCTTTGCCGCCCCCAGCCGTCGCGAGATCGGTATCCCGACGGTCTTCAACCTGCTCGGGCCGATGGCCAACCCCGGGCGCGTGCGTCGCCAGCTCATCGGCGTCGCCAACCCGGCGGTCGCCGACCGCATGCTCGCGTCGCTGCGCCTGCACGGCTCGGT
>JBMSSR010000188.1:0-5476 GCA_049424465.1 Ilumatobacteraceae bacterium | reverse complement strand
CGGCCACGACGGCACTGCGCGCGCGGTGCCGGTGGCCGAGCACCGGTCGCAGCTCGCCGTCCGCACCGCGCGTCACCGCGCCCTCCGACAGCAGCCTCGTGACCATCGGGTCGACGACCGATCGATCGAGTCCGAGGCGAGCGGCGAGCACGCTCTCGTCAGCCGGCACGCGAACCAGCGACTGCACCATGCGCAGTTCGGCCAGCGACAGGTCGTCGTTCCACCACACCGCGTCGGCCCTCGGCCAGTGCTCGATGTGCATGGTGCCCTCGACCCGGACGACCACCGCTGCCGCCGACTCGCCGAGGACCGTGAGCCGCAGCCAGCGGTGTGACGGCACCTTGCCGAACCTGGAGAGCAACGAGTTGGCCTCCCACTGGTCGCCAGCGATGTAGGTCCACTCACTCCTGCTGTCGCTGCGCGCACGCGCCACCAGCGCCAGCCGTCCGTGGTCGTCGATCGCGGTGATGACGAGCCGGACACCGACCGAGGGTTCCTCCACCTCGACACTCACCCCGGGGATGAGCAGCACCTCCGACACGTGGAGGGAGGGCAGACGTTCGGTCACCACGTCGGCGAGCGCGAACGCAGCGTTGACGGCTCCCACGCCGAACCCGAGCACGACCACGATCGCCGCGAGCCACTTCGTGGGCCCGCCGAGCGCGGCACCGATCACCTCGACACCGAGCGACCGCACCTCGAGGAACTTGGCCGACGGGACGGCGCTCAGTGCCGCCAGCACCCACCCGGCGTTCATGACGATGGCGGCCGCCAGCGCGTACTGGCTGCCCCTGACCAGCGAGCGGCCCGAGGGGTCGGCGCGCATGACCTCGGGCGCCACCGAGAACAACGCGGTCTGGCCGGCGTAGACGAACAGCGCAGTGCCGAAGACGAGGTCGAGGTTCTCGCGGAGCGAGCTGCTCGTGGTGATCTGCGCGAGCGTCGGGATCTGCAGCCTCGCCGCCGTCACGGCGTGCTCGATGCGATCGGCGCTCGCCCCCGACAGTCGCTTCACGATCGTGTCCGGCACGAACGGGTCGGGGGCGCTGTCGCGGAACGGGAGGTGCACGAACAGGTGCCACTTGAACTGCGCCAGCGCGAGCACCATCAGCACCACCAGCAGTACCACGTTGACCATCGCCACCGACGAGGCTGCGCGCACGAAGAGGCGTCGCGCGTTCGCGGCCACGACCGCCACCACGACCACACCGAGCCCCGCGGACCACCACAGTGCATCACCGGCCACGACCTCGGCGAGCGTGCGGCCGAAGCCGAGCAGGTACACCACCACGATCCCGAACCAGAGCAGCAACGAGGAGATGCCTGCCGCCGTGGCACCCCGGGCCCCGAGGTGCTCCTGGACGAGACGGGTGAACCGGCCGCGACCAGTGCTGACCGAGCTCGACCGTGCCGCAGCACCGGCGAGCGCGGTGACGGCGACGTAGTTCATCAGCCCCATCACGAACAGCACGATGCTGCCGGGAATGGCGCCGATGCGCGCCATGGCGATCGGCTCGGCGATGACAGAGCCACCGATCACGGACACCACGACGACCCCGAAGGTGGCCAGCGTCGGCGACTTCAGCGTGTCGCTCGCAGAACTCCGTTCAGGCACTTCGGCATCGTAGAGCAGCCGACCCGCAACAGGCGACGAGCCACCGGCAGATCGGCAGCAGGGCGTCCCGGCAGCTGGTCAGTCGGCGACGACGTCCGCCGGGGTGGGGTCCGCCGAGGCGAGGGCGGCGGACGCCATCGACCGCAGCATCGTCACCATGTCGGCGCGCCTGGCCCGGGGGCTGAACGGCGTCGAGTTGATGAGGCCGAGACCTGCATGCACCGCCGCGCGGGCCACCGCAGGCGCGATGTCGTCGTGGCGCTCGACGAGTGCGTCGACCCACACCTCGACGTACTCGCGCTGCAGCCGTCGGACCCTGCGCTGGTCCTCGGGGCTGGCCTGCAACAGGTCGCGAAAGTGCACCGAGATGAGCGCCCTGTGATCGACCGCGAAATCGACGTGCATGGCGATCAGTTCGTCGAGCAGCGCGGCGGACGCCACGGTGTCGCGGAGCGACCGGCCTGCATCGAGCAAGTGGTAGCTGATGTCGACGAGCATCTCGCCGAGCATTGCCTCCTTGCTCTCGAAGTGGTGATAGAGCGCAGGCCCTGACACGCCGGCTGCTGCACCGAGGTCGTCGACCGTCACGCTCACGAAACCGCGGGCGGCGAACAGCTCGGCGGCGATGTCGAGCAACTCCTCGCGACGCGACGGGCCGGGGCGCTTTGGTTCGCGGGCGGACTGGCGCGCCGTGGCGCCGAGCCGGAGCCGGCGAGGCCGCCGCGTGGGTTCAGTCGAATCCGCCGTAGACATCGAACCTTAATCCTAACTAAGGTGCGGAGGCCGCTTGGACGCCCTATGCACTTTCCGCAACTGACCACCCACATCGATCGCAGCAGTCCGGAATTCGCGGCCAACTCGGCAGTACTCGACGCACTCGTCGCGGGACTGCGCGACGACCTCCGCACCACCCGCCTGGGCGGGCCTGCGGCGTCGCGTGACCGCCATGTCGCCCGCGGCAAGCTGCTCCCGCGTGACCGGGTCGACGCCCTGCTCGACCCCGGCTCGCCGTTCCTCGAGCTGTCGCCGCTGGCGGCCCACGGCATGTACGGCGGCGATGCGCCGGCGGCCGGCATCATCACCGGCGTCGGCTCGGTGGCAGGGCGACTGTGTGTCATCGTCGCCAACGACGCCACGGTCAAGGGCGGCACCTACTACCCGATCACCGTCAAGAAGCACCTCCGGGCGCAGGAAGTCGCACTCGACAACCGCCTGCCGTGCATCTACCTCGTCGACTCCGGCGGTGCGTTCATCCCCGAGTGGGACAACGTGTTCCCCGACCGCGAGCACTTCGGCCGCATCTTCTACAACCAGGCACAGCTGTCTGCCCGGGGCATCGCCCAGATCGCGGCGGTGCTCGGCTCGTGCACGGCCGGGGGCGCGTACATCCCCGCGATGGCCGACGAGTCGGTCATCGTCGCCGACCAGGGGACGATCTTCCTCGGCGGCCCGCCGCTCGTGAAGGCAGCGACCGGCGAGGTCGTGTCGGCAGAGGACCTCGGCGGCGGACTCATGCACTCGAGCGTCTCGGGTGTCACCGATCACCTCGCCGACGACGACCGCCACGCCGCCGCCATCGTGCGCAGCATCGTCGCCTCGTTGCCACCGCCGGCGTCACCGCCGTGGGAGGTGCGGACCCCCGTCGAGCCCGCTGTCGACCCGTCCACGCTGCACGGCGTCATCCCCGCCAATGCACGCACGCCGTACGACGTGCGCGAGGTCATCGCGCGCATCGTCGACGACAGCCGGTTCCTCGAGTTCAAGCAGCTGTACGGCGAGACGCTCGTCTGTGGGTTCGCCCACGTCTGGGGCCAGCCCGTCGGCATCATCGCCAACAACGGAGTGCTGTTCTCCGAGTCGGCACTCAAGGGCGCGCACTTCATCGAGCTGTGCGACCAGCGGCAGATCCCGCTGCTGTTCCTCCAGAACATCACCGGGTTCATGGTGGGTCGTGCGTACGAGGCCGGCGGCATCGCCAAGCACGGTGCCAAGATGGTGAACGCAGTGGCGACGGCACGCGTGCCCAAGCTGACGGTCGTCATCGGCGGTTCGTACGGCGCCGGCAACTACAGCATGTGCGGCCGGGCGTACTCGCCGCGCTTCATGTGGATGTGGCCCAACGCCCGCCTGGCACTCATGGGCAGTGAACAGGCTGCGTCGGTGCTGTCCACCGTCCGGCGCGACCAGATCGAGGCGCGCGGCGGCGAGTGGTCGGTCGACGAGGAGCACGAGTTCCGCCGGCCGATCTTCGAGCAGTTCGAGGCACAGAGCCACCCGTACTACGCGACCGCCAGGCTGTGGGACGACGGTGTCATCGAGCCGGGCCAGACCCGCACGGTGGTGGGTCTCGCCCTGCAGGCAGCAGCGCAGGCACCGCTCGAGCCCGTCGGCTACGGCGTGTTCCGGATGTAGGGGATGACGATGTTCGAGAGTGTCCTCATCGCCAACCGCGGCGAGATCGCCGTGCGGGTGGCGCGCACACTGCGCGCCCTCGGCATCCGTTCGATCGCCGTGTACAGCGACGCCGATGCCCGCGCGCGACACGTCGCGGTCGCCGACACGTCGGTCCACATCGGGCCGGCGGCCGCCCTCGACAGTTATCTGTCGGTCGAGCGCATCATCGACGCGGCGGTCCGCAGCGGTGCCCAGGCGCTGCACCCGGGCTACGGCTTCCTGTCCGAGAACGTGGCACTCGCCGCGGCGTGTGCCGAGGCAGGCATCGTCTTCGTCGGCCCACCGGTCTCGGCCATCGAGGCGATGGGCGACAAGATCCGTGCCAAGCGCACCGTGGCCGCGAACGGCGTCGCCGTGGTCCCGGGCATCGAGGGCGTCGGTCTGTCATCCGACGAGCTCGTCATCGCCGCCCGCGAGGTCGGCCTGCCGGCGCTCATCAAGCCGTCGGCAGGTGGTGGCGGCAAGGGGATGCGCCTCGTCACCTCGCACGACGACTGGGCGACCGCCATCGCAGGCGCGCAGCGCGAGGCCCGCGCCTCGTTCGGCGACGACACGCTGCTCATCGAGCGGTACATCCAGCGGCCGCGCCACATCGAGGTGCAGGTACTGGCTGACGCGCACGGTGGGGTGGTGCACCTCGGCGAGCGCGAGTGCAGCCTCCAGCGCCGCCACCAGAAGGTCATCGAGGAGGCCCCGTCGCCCTACCTCACCGACGAACGACGCGCTGCACTCGGTGCGCAGGCAGTCGCCGCAGCGCGCGCGTGCGGCTACGTGAACGCCGGCACCGTCGAGTTCGTCGTGTCGGGCGAGCATCCCGACGAGGCCTTCTTCCTCGAGATGAACACCCGCCTGCAGGTCGAGCACCCGGTCACCGAGATGGTCTGGGGCATCGACCTGGTCGAGCAGCAGCTGCGCATCGCGGCCGGTGAGCAGCTCGGGTTCACGCAATCCGACCTGGCGCCGCGCGGCCACGCCATCGAGGCCCGCGTCTACGCCGAGGACCCGGCGACCGGCTTCCTGCCCACCGGCGGCACGGTCGAGCTGCTGCGCGAGCCTGCGGGTCGCGAGCACGTGCGTGTCGACTCGTCGCTGCTCGCTGGTGCCGTCGTGGGCAGCGACTACGACCCAATGCTGGCCAAGGTCATCGCCTGGGGCACCGACCGCGACAGCGCACGGCGGCGGCTCGACGCCGCGCTGGCCGAGACCACGGTGCTCGGGCTCACGACCAACGTCGCATTCCTGCGCGAGTTGCTGGTCGACCCGTCGGTGGTCAAGGGCACCATCGACACCGGGCTCATCGACCGCCTCGTGGCGTCCCGACCCGCACCGGCGATGCCGACCGTGGCCGTCGTCGCGGCATCACTCGCCATGCTCGGCCCCACGGCCGGGGGGGGGGGGCCGGCGGCG
>JBMSSR010000187.1:0-5510 GCA_049424465.1 Ilumatobacteraceae bacterium | reverse complement strand
TGGATCGCCCGCTCGGTCATCAGCCGGGCCATCACCTCCGCGATCTTCTTGGCGTCGCGGAAGTGCGTCGTCGCCTCGACGATGGCGGCCGCACGGCGCTGCGGGTTGTCGCTCTTGAAGATGCCCGAGCCGACGAACACGGCCTCGGCCCCCAGCTGCATCGCGAGCGCGGCGTCAGCCGGGGTGGCGATACCGCCGGCGCAGAACAGCGGGACGGGCAGCGAACCGGCCTCGGCGATCTCCTGCACGAGCGGGAGCGGGGCCTGCAGCTGCTTCGCCCACTGGAACAGCTCGGCCGAGTCGGCCTGAGTGATCTTCTTGATGTCGCCCAGGATGCTGCGCAGGTGACGCACCGCCTCGACGATGTTGCCGGTGCCGGCCTCGCCCTTGCTGCGGATCATGCACGCACCCTCGCTGATGCGGCGCAGCGCCTCACCGAGGTTGGTCGCACCGCACACGAAGGGCGTCGTGAACGCGAACTTGTCGATGTGATGGGTCTCGTCGGCGGGCGTGAGCACTTCGCTCTCGTCGATGTAGTCGACGCCGAGCGACTGCAGGATCTGCGCCTCGACGAAGTGGCCGATACGCGCCTTGGCCATCACCGGGATCTTCACCGCGGCCTGGATGCCCTCGATCATCTCGGGGTCGCTCATGCGGGCGACACCGCCGTCCTTGCGGATGTCGGCGGGCACGCGCTCGAGGGCCATGACGGCCGACGCCCCTGCATCCTCGGCGATCTTGGCCTGCTCGGGGGTGACGACGTCCATGATGACGCCACCCTTGAGCATCTCGGCCAGACCCCGCTTGACCTCGTAGGTACCGGTGGCGCGCGACGGCTGCTTCGACATGCCGGTGAGCGTATCCGAGCGGTACCGGTCAGGACACGGCCGAGAAGTGACCCGACTTTGCCAGCTCGACCCACGTGCGACCGGGCGTGAGCAGGATGGGTGAGCCGTCGTCGGCGACCATCTGGATGGGCGACAGGCGGTCCGCCCGGCTCCAGATGCCGTGCACCATGACACCGCCCGTGAACACGATCAGCTCACCCGAGCCGATGGTCTGCGCCTCGGGGCTGCGGTTGTCGGCCGGGCTGGGCCGGTACTGCACCACCATGATGATGACGTTGTTGGTGTTGATCGGCCCGGTGAGGGCGTCCTCGTGCGGCACGCCACCGTTGGTGCGCCAGTAGCAGCCGGCTGCGGCGTCGTAGGCCCACTCGACCAGCAGGCCGTCCATGTCGCCCTCGATCCGCGTCGCCGGGTCGCCCGCGGCGGGCTCGCCGGCGGGGCGGTAGCCGAACTGCTGCGGCGGTGGTCCCGCACCCTCCGGGGCGAGCGTCCAGACGCCCGACGTCGAGGCGAACAGGTCGTGCGGTGCGGGCCGGGTGTCGTCGCGGTGGAAGCCGGCGGTGTCGTAGGTGGACTGGCGGAGGCCGCTGATCTCGACGAGGTCGCTCGACTCGATGGCCTTGGTCACCAGGTCGTTCCCGCCACTCCAGACGAACAGCGGCTGGAGGAACGACCCGAGCAGGTCGATGTCCTGGGTGCGGCCCGATCGGATCGGCCCGACCGGGTCGGAGCCGTGGCTGTGGAAGACCGCCGCGAAACGCGTCTGCACCTCGACGATCTCCTCGAACACGATGTCGGCCTCGTTGAGCCCGCTCTGCGGACGTGCCTTCTCGTTGTTGTCGATCTTGACCACGAGCGCGGGGCGGGCCGCGACGAGCGGGTCGGTGGCCGGCAGACCCGTCAGCGGATACACCGGACCATCCCACGGCTCGGTGGAGGACGGCGCGAGCTCGGTGCTGGACGACGCTGCCGTGGTGCTGGACGGCGACGCCGTGACGCCCGTGGTGGACGGCGATGCCGAGCCGCCACCGCATGCTGCGGCGACCACAGCGAGGCCGACGACGGCAGACAGACTGGCAATGCGACGGAGGCGGACGGTCACAGTTCCCTCAGCAAGGCGATGCGCTCCTCGAGCGGCGGGTGGGTGTCGAACATCTTGTTCCACGCACCGAGTCGGCCGTTGTCGGCGACACCCGACATCGGCTGCTCGATCCACATGTGGGCCGTGGCCGTGGTGGCGGCGTGCGTCGCGGTGGTGTCGTCGCGCAACTTCTCGAGTGCCGAGATGAGGCCCGGTGGGTAGCGCGTGAGCTGGCACGCACTGACGTCGGCGAGCGTCTCGCGCCGACGGCTGACGGCCGCCTGCATCGCCTTCGCTGCGATCGGCGACAGGATGAGCAGGGCGAACCCGATGATCGCCAGCGGGTTGCCACCGTCGCCGCGGTCACCGTCGCGGCGCTGACGACCGCCGTTCCACCACATCATGCGGATGCCGATGTTGCTGAGCAGCGCCACCGAGCCCACGAGCGTGACCGCAAGCGTGCTGACGAGGATGTCGTAGTTGCGGATGTGCGACAGTTCGTGCGCCACGACGCCCTCGAGCTCGACACGGTTCATCTTCTCGAGCAGTCCGGTGGTGACGGCGATCGCCGCGTGCTTGGGGTTGCGACCGGTGGCGAACGCGTTGGGTGCCGCGTCGTCGATGACGTACACGCGCGGCTTGGGCAGGCCGCTCGCGATGCACAGCCCCTCGACGAGGTTGTGCAGCCGCTGGTACTGCACCGGGTCGGCCGGACGGGCGCGACTGACCGCGAGCGCGATCGAGTCGGCCTTCCAGTACGAGCCGAACGCCATCACGGCGCTGAACACCAGCGCGACGAGTGTGCCGGTGGTGCCGTTGCCCACGACGAGGCCGAAGGCCGCACCGACCAGGGTGACGACGAGGACGAACGCCACCATCAACAGGACGGTGCGGCGCTTGTTGGCGCGGATCAGCTCGAACATGGAGTCAGAACTGCACCTTCGGCACCTCGCGCGAGGCGTCGTCGGTCTGGAAGTACTCGCGCTGCGAGAACCCGAACATGCGGCCGATGACGACCGTCGGGAACACGTGCAGACGATTGTTGTACGACAGCACGCTGTCGTTGTAGAACTGCCGCGCGTAGGCCACCCGGCCCTCGGTCGCGGTGAGCTCTTCCTGCAGGGCCAGGAAGTTCTGGTTGGCCTTGAGGTCGGGATATGCCTCGCTGAGGGCGAACAGTTGGCGCAGCGCCCCGCTGAGGGCATCGGACGCCAGCGCCTGCCCCTGCGGCGTCTGCGGTGCTGCGATCGCGCTGTTGCGGGCGGCGATGACCGCCTCGAGCGTCTGGCGCTCGTGTGCGGCGTAGCCCTTGACCGTCTCGACGAGGTTGGGCACGAGGTCGATGCGGCGCTTGAGCTGCACGTCGATCTGCGACCACGCGTTGTCGATCTGGTTGCGGCCACGGACCAGGCCGTTGTAGGCGAACACGACGTACAGGACGAGTACGACGACGATGGCGAGAATGACCCAGCCCATCACGACTCCGGGGGTTTCGGGGCGCCGGGGCGCCGTTATCGGCTCATCATACGGGTGCGCCAGCGCCGCAGGGGTGAGGGCGGCCGCAGCGACATCCACTCCGACCGACTCGTCGTCGGCGGCAGCAGTCGCCGGTAGCGCTCGACGTAGCGGTCCGCCAGGGTGCGCATCGAGAAGTCGTCAGCCCGGCGCTGCCCGGCCTCGACGAGCGAGGCCGACAGGGCTGGGTCGGCCAGCAGTCGGCCGATCGCGGCACCGAGGGCATCGGTGTCGCCCGGCGGCACGAGCAGCGCATCGACACCGTCCGTGGCGACGTTGCGATAGCCGTCGAGCGCACTCGCGACGATCGCGGTGCCTGCCGCCATGGCCTCGATGAGCACCACACCGAACGACTCGCCGTGCAGCGACGGCGCACAGAAGACGTCGGCACCCTTGAGGCGCGAGATCTTCTCGGCATCGGACAGGCGGCCGAGGAACTCGATGCGCGGGTCGCTCGCCGCAAGGAGGCGCAGCCGCTCGGTGTCGGGCCCGTTGCTCGCCACCCACAGCCGGACGCCGGCAGGCAGCCGCGCCATCGCGGCGATGAGCACGTCGAGGCCCTTGCGCTCCTCGTGCCGACCGCAGAAGAAGATCGTCGGGCCGTCGGTGGGCCACGGCTCGGCGGCCCGGTAGTCGTCGAGTTCGACGCCGTTGAACAGCAGGTCGTAGGTGCCACCGATGGCGTCCTTCACCAGCGACTCGGCATCCTTCGACACCGCCACTCGATCGTCGAGGTTCTCGGCACCCGCACGGATCGGGCCGGTCAGGTAGCGGTAGCTGGCGCTCTGCCCCGCAGCGTGGAACGTGCCGATCGTGGGCGCGGTGTGCAGCAGCAGCGCCGTCATCGTGGGCCCGGGTGCGAACGGCTCGTGCAGGTGCAGCACGTCGAACTGCTCCTCGACCAGGACGCGCATCGTCCGCAGTGCCGCCGCCGGGTCGGGGGCGAGTGGGGCGACGGAACCGTTGGCCGACGTCGGCAGGCTGTTGCCGAGTGGCGTCACGAACGTGGCGGGCGGCGGCCCGTCGCAGGGCCCGAGCACCCGCACCTCGACGCCCCTGCGGCGAAGCTCTCGCGACAGGCCGAGCACCTGCGCCTGCACGCCGCCGGGCACGGACAGGCTGTACGGGCAGACCATGCCCACCCTCAGCGCACGCGACGTCTCGGGCATCGGTGGCACCGGCTCAGAACAGCCGGGCTGTCAGCTTCTTGCGATAGGCAGCAGTACGCGGATCGTGCGGGCCCATCAGCTCGAGGATGTCGACGAACTGCTGGCGGGCGTCCTCGTCAGCCTTGACCCGATCGAGTAGCGCAGTGAGCGTGGCGTCGTGGTCGTCGTCGGGCGCGAGCACCGTGCGCGCCTTGGCGGCGACGAGACGGGTGCGGTCGGTCTCGGGGATCCGGGCGAGGAACTGCAGCGCGAGCTCGTTCTCACCGCGCGCGACGAGCAGTTCGGCGAGGCCGACGATGGCGTCCTCGTTGCCGGGCTCGAGCTCGAGGGCCGCACGGAACGAGCCCTCGGTGCCCTCGTCGATGAGCGCCTTGACAGTGAGCTCGCCCTCGGTGGGCAGCAGCGCGTTGACGAACTCCTGCACGACGTGCTCGGGGTACGCACCCATGAAGGCGTCGACCACCTGGCCGTCGCGGATGGCGTACACGGCGGGGATGCTCTGCACCTGGAAGGCCTGCGCCACGCCGGGGTTCTTGTCGGTGTCGACCTTGGCCAGCACGACCTTGCCGTCGGTGGCGCCGACCACCTTGTCGAGGATGGGCCCGAGTTGCCGACACGGCCCGCACCACTCGGCCCACAGGTCGACGACGACCGGAACCTGGTACGAGCGCTCGATCACCTCGGACTGGAACGTCTGATCGGTGACATCGATTGCCATGAGCGCACCCTACCGGCGGTACGGTGCACCGCATGGGCCTCGAGACGCTGCTCGCCGCACCGGCACCGACGGGGCGCTGACGTGGACGCCACGCCCTACGTCGTGCACGGCGACCTGCCGGTGCTCAACCGCCCGGTGCTCGTCGTCGCGCTGCAGGGATGGATCGACGCGAGCGGTGG
>JBMSSR010000186.1:0-5550 GCA_049424465.1 Ilumatobacteraceae bacterium | reverse complement strand
CCGCTCGAGCAGGCGGCGGGGCGACGGTGAGTCGGCCTGTAAGCGGGATCCTGTAGTGCTCTCGCACCGGTGGCCATCCCTCTGTGCGGCCTACCCGAGGGGTACCGGCGAACCGGTGGGCGGGCAGCCCATCCCCTCTGCTTGGCCTTGCTCCGAACGGGGTTTGCCGAGCCGGATGGATCACTCCATCCGCTGGTGCGCTCTTACCGCACCGTTTCACCCTCACCTGTGACCGGTTGCCCGGCCCATCGGCGGTCTCTCTCTGTTGCACGTCCGTCAGGTCGCCCCGACCTGGCTCTCGCCAGCGCTCTGCCCTGTGGAGTCCCGACTTTCCTCGCCACGGTCGATGCCGTGTCGCGGCCACCCGGCCGACTCACCGTCGGTCGCAGGCTAGCGGCGCGCCGGCACAGGGGAGTGGGGTGTGGTGACGGAAGCAGCGTGTGCCCGACCGGGGGTCAGGCGTCGCAGGTGGCGTCGGCGTAGACGAGCGAGTTGAGGCTCGGCGTCTCGAAATTGAGCTTCTGACGGACGCCGTTCTCGTCACCCCGGCCACCGATGTAGGTGATGGCGGCGAGCGAGCCGTACGTGCTGGGGAGGGCCACCGGCAGCGGAATGGGCGTCTGCGGCACCTCGTCGGACGCCACCGTGGTCTCGGTGGTCATGGCCTCGCTGGTCGACGGCAGGTACCCGCCGGCATTGATGACGAGTGCGATATGCGCGGCCTGGCGGGCGGACCGGGCGCCGATGGTCATCAACGCGACACGGTGCGCCGGGCTGCCGACCTGCGGCACCATCGCCTGACACGTCGCAACGCTCAGCAGTTCGAGCGTCGAGACCAGGTTGATCATGTCGCGGGCGGTGTCGTCGCTCGGCTCGATGGCCGGTGCGGCGTCGGTGGCTGGCTGGCCCTCGAGGCTGCGGGTGAACGCCGCACCGATGAACACCTCGTCGAACCGCGGGTTGCCGCAGGCCCACGGCTCGCCCCCGGCCTCGGTGGTGAGGCCGTCGAGGGTCTCGGCGGCAGCCTGATGGTGCGCGAGGAACAGCTCGACGAGCGCGGTCTGGTCACCGAGCTCGGGGTGCGTCGGCCCGGCGGTGGCGAGCAGCCCCTGCTCGATGATGCGCTGGTACGCCTCGACGATCGAACGCTCGATCGACGCCGACGTCCGCAGCAGGACCCCGTAGTCGACGGTGCCGGCGCTGAGCTCGGGGGTGCTCTCGCCCCAGCCGACTCGGCCGAGTTCGCCAGCCTCGGTCTTGCCGCATGCGGCGAGCAGTGCGGCGAGCGCGGCGCCGGAGACGCCGAGGCGCAGCAGGTCGCGCCGGGTGGTGGCAGTGGTGGTCTGGTCGGTCATGGCCTTCACTCCGTGGCGTCGACGGGATCGCTCTCGGCGTCGACGAGTCGCAGGGACGGATCGGTGATGCCGGCGAGGTCGGCGAGCACGGTGCAGTGCCGCGCCTCGGCGGTGATGATGGCAGCGGTCAGCGCAGCGGCATCGGTGCCGGTGAGCCCACCGAGCACCTGCTGGTGGGTGGCGACGGCAGCGGACTCGACGGCGGCGAGGGCGGCGGCAGCTGTCGCGGGATCGACATCGGTGTCGAGGTGCAGCGTGGCGTAGGCGATCTCGGAGCGCGAGTTCGGCGCCTTGCGGCCGAGGGTCGCCGACAGCGCGTTGGCGAACTCCTCGTGTGCCTCGCGGATCGCGACCATGACCGTGGCCTGCGTGTCGGACCAGCCGGCGACATTGGCGATCGCGTCGTCGTAGACATCGCGCAGTGACAGCTCGAGGCGCTGCGCCGCTGCGAGCAGGTCGATGTCATCGGCCGTGGGGGCCTTCGGCGGGGTGGTGGCAGCCGTTGCGGCAGCGGTGCCGGTCATCATCGGCAGCAGCGATGTCGCGGCCCCGAGGCCGAGTCCTGCGCCGAGCAGCCGGCGGCGGCCCATCGACGCCGCGGGCGCGGCGTGGGTCACTTCCATGTCCACTGAAGATCCTTTCCAGACGATCGTCCCCCAGTGTTCCTGCCGGAGGGCGAGCACGGCAACTCTAGAAGTCCAGCGCTGACAACTCGGGTATCCATCGGCGGGCCCGGTCGACCGCCTCGGCCCACCGGGCCCGGTCGAGTACCCGGGCCGGCTCGACGACCCGACCGGGGCTCCATGCGGCGCCGACCTCGTCGATCGAGCCCCACGTCCCCACCGCGAGTCCGGCGAGCAGGCCCGCCCCGACGGTGGTGGCCTCGGTGTGGCGCGACACCTCGACGGGGCGCTGGGCGGCGTCGGCCAGCGCCTGCACAAAGGTGGCATTGCGACTCATGCCGCCGTCGACCCGCAGCGTCGGGGCAGCCAGTCCGGCGTCGCGCTCGGCGGCCTCGACCAGGTCGGCGCCGCGGTGGGCGACGCCCTCGAGCACGGCGCGCACGATGTGCGGTCGGCCCGAGCCCCGCGTGATGCCCAGCAAGGTGCCCCGGGCGCCGTAGTCCCACCACGGGGTGCCGAGGCCCATGAGCGCCGGCACGTAGAGCACCCCCTCGGTGGTGTCGCACTGCGACGCGACGTCGTGGCTGGCGGCGGCGTCGGGCAGGATGCCGAGGTCGTCGACGAGCCACTCGACGTTGCTGCCCGCCGACAGCATGATGGCCTCGGTTCCCCACGTGAGCGTGCCGCCGTGGCTCCAGGCGACGATGGGGAAGGTCCCCGCACCGCCACGAGCGGAGGTGGCCGGGGCGATCGGCCCGGTGCACAGGTCGAGCATGCCGCCGGTGCCGAACGTGACCTTGGCGAGGCCGGGGCGGACACATCCCTGGCCGACGAGGCTGGCCTGCTGGTCGCCGACGAGTGCGGCGAGCGGTGGGCTGCCCGGCAGGGCGTCAGCGGTGCCGAACCGGCCGCACGTGTCGATCACCCTCGGCAGCATCGCGGTCGGGATGCCGAGCGCGTCGCACACCCGCTGGTCCCACCCTGTCGCGTCGGCACGGAGCAGACCGGTGACGGCAGCGTTCGAGTGGTCGGTGACGTGCACCGTGCCGCCGCTGAGTACCCACGCGACCCACGAGTCGACCGTGCCGAGGCACAGGTCGCGCTCGCGCGCCGCGTCGTACTGGTCGAGGAGCCACTGTGCCTTGGTCGCGGTCTGGTTGGGCGCGAGGCCGATGCCGTGCTCTGCCTGTGCGGTCATGCATGCGATGACGGTGCGCAGATCCTGCCACCCGAGCGCAGGCCCGACGGGCACTCCAGTGGCGCGGTCCCACACCACGGTGCTCGCGCGCTGGGCAGTGATGCCGACAGCATCGACGGGCCCGCCATCGGCGAGCGCGCGGTGTGCCACCTCGAGCACAGCGGTCGCCATCTCGGTGGCGTCGAACTCGACGAGTCCCGGGAAGGGCGACGACGGCGGGAGTGCGACGTAGTGGAGTGCGTGGACACTGGCGTCGGACCGGACGACCGCAGCGCGGAGACCGGACGTACCGACGTCGATGACGAGGATGCTCACGGTTCCCTCCGGCCGCCGGGCCGCGGGGCGATGCCGCGGCGTTGCAGCGCGCTGCCGACGAGGCCACCGATCGTGCCGACGAAGAGGACTGCGCTCAGGTTGAACAGCACGCCGAGCCACCGTACCTCGCCACCCCGTGCGAGCTTGACGACGACGAAGACCGCCTGCGCGACGGTGTAGGTGCCCGTCGCACAGATGATGCCGTGCGACAGCGGGGTCCCTGCCTGCTGCAGCCATGCCGCGACACCGGCGCCGACGAAGAAGCCGGCGAGCGCCGCCAGCGACAGCACGGTGGCCAACGACCCGTCGGAACGGTCGGCGACGAGGCGCGCGGCGATCGAGCACGGCACGCCGAACAACAGTGAGGTGAGGGCTCCCTGTCGGAGCGCAGCGCGGTCGAGACGTGTCATGGCCAGAGGTGCTCCGGTGGGGTGGAGGGACGGACGGGGGCGGCAGCGGCGGGGGCGCCGAAGCCGAGCTTGCCGGGATTCATGATGCCGTTGGGGTCGAGGGTGTGCTTGATGCGGGAGAGCACTTCCCACGACGCGCCGAGGGCCTCGCCGACGAACCTGGCGCGGTTGATGCCGACGCCGTGGTGGTGCGACAGGTTGCCGCCGTGGGCGAGCGCGGCGCGTTGGCCGGCATCCCACAGCGCGACGTAGGTCGCCTCGAAGGCATCGGGTGGCGGCGTGGCGGCAAAGGTGAAGTACACGCACGCGCCATCGAGATAGCTGTGCGAGAGGTGGCACGTCGCGGCCCGTGCGTGCGGTACGGCGAGCAGCGCCGCCTCGACGCGCTCGATGAGCTCGGTGAGCGCCGACCACCGCGCAGCGACCTCGAGCGTGTCGACGACGTAACCCTTGCGGATGAGTGCCTGCAGCGCACTGGTGTCGTTGCGGTGCGCGAGCCACCGGTCGACGAGTTCGTCGTCGAGGCGACGTGCGCCGGCCGCGTCGCAGGCACGCTGCACGACGCGCATGACGCCGTCGACGACGTCGGCGTCACCTTCGTCGAGGACGAGCAGCACGCAGTACGTGCCGTCACCGCCCTGGCCGCGGGCGCTCTCGGCCGCGTCGTAGAGGCGCAGCACCGCTGGGGTGGCACCGGCGCGCAGGATGGTGCGGCAGGCCTCGACGGCAGCCGGCAGTGCGTCGTCGCCGCGGCCGGATGCCGCATCGAACGCGAACGCGGCGCGGCGCTCGGCAGCCGGCAGTGGATGGGCGCGCAACCAGACCCGTGTGATGGTGCCGAGCGTTCCCTCGCTGCCGACGAACAACTGGGTGAGGTCGGGGCCCTGCGCGGCGGCGGGTGCCCCACCGGTCCGCAGTGCCGTGCCGTCGGCCAGCACGACCTCGAGGCCGGCGACCATGTCGGCGATCGTTCCGTAGCGCGTGCTGTACTGACCAGCGCCACGCGCAGCCACCCACCCTCCCACGGTGGAGAGTTCGAAGCTCTGCGGGAAGTGGCCGACGGTGAGCCGGTGCTCGGTGCGCAGTGTGTGCTCGAGGTCGGGGCCGAACGTCCCGGGCAGTACCTCGACGATGCCCGACGTGACATCGACGTCGAGGATGCCCTGCATCGCCGTGAGGTCGAGCAGCACGCCGCCGAGGACGGGTGCCGCCCCGCCGACGACGCTGCTGCGCCCGCCCGCCGGTGTGACGGCGACGCCCGCCTCGTTGCAGCACCGCAGCACCGCCTGTACCTCGGCCGTGGAGGTGGGCCGTGCGACTGCGGCGGCCCGTTGTGCCACAGCGCCGTCGATCGCCCATCGCATCGCGAGCGGCCACCAGTCTCGGCTCGCATCGGCAACGGTCGCTGCGTCGCTGATCACGGCACAGCACTCGGAGAGCCTCGTCGCGAACCCGTCGGGGAGCGGTGGTGCGAGGGGGAGACGGTCTGACGTCGCGTCGAGCTCGATCGGCGGCGTCGGACGGGTCATCGCGCGGCGTCCGCGGCGGGCGGCATCGCCCCTGCCCGCGCCTCGGCGGTGCAGCGGGCGACGAAGTCGTCGACCTGCCGGTCGACCTCGGCGGCGTCCCCGCCCAGCTCGGCCGCGCGC
>JBMSSR010000185.1:0-5554 GCA_049424465.1 Ilumatobacteraceae bacterium | reverse complement strand
GAAGGATCGCGGGGACTTCTACTCCCCGGCGCGCGGCGCCGGAGGCACGCCGGCCGCGGCGTTCGGCGGGGCGGCGATCCTCGCCGCACGCAACGCGGTGTACGGCCTCGCGATGTCGCCGTACATCGGTGGCGGTATCGGCACCCGTCTGCTCGCTGCGCAGTTGACGATCGACGAGTCGACTGCGATGGCCGTGTCGCAGCACGACCTGCGTCACCGACGCATCGCGTTCTGGGTGACGGGCGGCAGCGTGTACGTGTTCTGGAACTCGTGCACGCTCATCGGTGCGCTCATCGGTTCGGCAGTCGACCCGACGGTGTGGGGCCTCGACGCGGCGTTCCCGGCCGCCTTCATCGCGGTGCTCTGGCCGCTGTTGCGGCACCGCAGGTCTCGACTCGCGGCGATGGTGGGCGGGCTGGTGTGCCTCGTGCTCATCCCGTTCACGCCGGTGGGTGTGCCGATCCTGTGTGCGTCCGTCGGTGTGCTCGCAGGCGTGCCGGTCGATCCGGCGGAACTGCCGACGGGTGATCAGGAGGTGGTGCGATGAGCTGGACATTCGTGTTCGTGCTCGCCGGCACCGCGTACGGCTTCAAGGTGCTCGGTCTGGTGCTGCTCGGTGGCCGACGGTTGCCTGCCGTGGTCGAGCGCTGTTCGGCGCTCATCCCGGCGGCGCTGGTCGCTGCGATCGTCATCAAGGACACGGTCAGTGTCGGTCAGCACCTCGTCGTCGACGCACGGGCTGCCGGCGTCGCGGCGGCGGTCGTCGCCGCGTGGCGGAAGGCGCCGTTGATCGCGATCATCGTCATCGGTGCGGCGGTGACGGCACTCGTGCGCCAACTGGGCTGAGCCACGCTCGCCGGGCCGGTGGCCGGCGCGGTCAGCCCGCGATCGACTGCTCGACCAGCGACCGGAGCAGGCGCAGGTTGCGCACCCAGATGGCCCGGAGCACCAGTCGGCCCCCGACGAGTGCGCCGAGCGGACCACCCATCCACCACGGGAACACGAGCGTCTCGTCCCACGTGAACCGCGTGCGTCGGCCGTCGTCGAGTGCCTCGAGCGTGAACCGTCCGCTGCCGGTGACGATGCCGGTGTGGCGCACGCCCATGACCGCAGCAGGCTCCCACTCGGTGATCTCCATGCGGTCGACGAGCGTGATCGGGCCGACCTTGGTGTCGCACAGGAACTGCGTGCCCACACCGCGGGTCTGCTCACCGGTGAAGCGGATGGCGACGGCGTCGTGCATCCAGTCGACGTGTCGCTCGACGGGCTCGACGACGTGCCACACCTGCGCGGGCGAGGCGTCGATCTCGGTGCCCACGACGATGCGGCCCCACGAGCGCAGACGTCCGCCAGCCGTGCCGGAACCGGTGGTGACCGCTGCCATCAGTGTGCCCCGGGGTGCCCGGTGTCAGGCGCCGACGCTGACACGGCGCAGCTGTTCGGCGGCGGCCTCGGGCGGGACGATGTTGATCATCACGCCGGTGCCACGCTCGAAGCCGGCCGTCGTCACGAGCTTGGGGAACAGGTGGACATGCCAGTGGTAGCCACCGTTGTAGTGGTGCGGCGCGGTGTGCACCACGAGGTTGAACGCCACGTCGCCGTGCGTCTCGCGCAGTGCGACGAGCGAGTCGCGGATGGCGACGCCCATTGCGGTGAGCGTGTCGTCGGTCGAGTCGGTGATGTGCAGGTCGTGGTGACGGGGGATGATGAGCAGCTCGTACGGCGAGCCGGCCCAGTACGGGCTGATCGCCACGGCGTGCTCGGTGGTGATGACGAGCCGCTGGGCGTCGACCAGTTCGGCCTCGACGGTGGCGCACAGGATGCAGCCGCCCTCGAACCGCGTGAAGGCCCGCTGCTCCTCGAGGATCTCGCCCGGTACGAACGGCAGGCCGAGCAGCTGGCCGTGCGGGTGGGCGAGCGAGGCACCGGCCTCGCGGCCGTGGTTGATGATCGCCTGCGTGTAGCGCACGTTCGGCGTCGCAGCGTGCTGCTGCAGGCGGCGCTTGAGCAGCATCATCATCTCGCCGAGCTCGTCGTCGGAGGCGAGGTGCAGCCCACCGTCGTGATCGGGGGTGTACACGAACACCTCGTGGATCCCGCTGGCGGCGGCCTCGACGTGCACGGGGCCGTGATGGTGCACGGCGAAGGTCTCCTCGCCGTCGAAGGCCGGGTAGAGGTTGGGCACGACGCGCATCTTCCAGCAGCCGCCCTCGTCGAGCGTCTCGAGGGCAGGCAGCGTTGCCTCCTCGTTGCCGGGGCAGAACGGGCACGGGCGGCTCGGCTCGGCCTCGACCTGGGCGGCACGCGGGGCGAAGTCGGACGGTCGCCGGGCCCGGTCCGCCACGATGGTGACCCAACGTCCGGTGAGGGGGTTCAGTCGCAACTGGCTCACAGTGGGGCCAGCCTACGACGTTGCCGGTGGGTCGGTGGGGACAGAGGCCGTACTTCTGCCGACAGGCGTCACCCGGCTATCGACGGCGTCAGCCAGTTCGATAGACCGAGACGTGCCGTTCTGCCTCGCCGTCGAACGGGGTGCCGGCCGGGTCGGCCCAGCGGTGCTCGAGGCGCAGACCGGCCCGGGTCGCCATGTCGTCGAGCTGGGCCGGGGTCGACCACCGGATGCTCCACGGCCGCAGCCGCACGCCACCCGACTCGGTGAACTCGACGTACTGGCCCTCAGACCGTTGGCTGGCGGGGTCGGTGGTGTCGATGCTGAGCACCACCCGATCGGCGGCGAGCGAGCGCACGCCGACGACACCAGTACGTCGTGCGCCGCCGGCGTCGTCGGCGTCGGGCGGCACGAATGCCTCGACGACGAACCGGCCGCCCGCCACGAGGGCTGCCGCCACGGCGTGGAAACAGTCCTGCTGCCGCTCGGCGGTGAGCAGGCTGAACAGCGTGTTGTAGGCGACGAACACGAGGTGGGCGGGGCCGAGGCCGGCCAGCGCACCGACCATGTCGCCGTGCACGCCGTGCACGGTGCCCGCCCCCTTGCTGGCGAGCACATCGAGCATCGACCGACTGGTGTCGACCCCGGTCACCTCCACGCCGAGTGCCGCCAGCGGGATCGCGAGGCGTCCCGTGCCGACTCCCAGTTCGACGACGCACGGCGTCGGCGAGCCGGCGCCAGCGGTGTCGTGGGCGAGTCGGGCGAGCAGGGCGATCGTGGTGTCGACGTCGCTGACGTCGTGGTACCAGTCGTCGTAGACGTCGGCGAACGCCTCGCCGTAGGACTCGTCGTCGTACCCGCGCACGTCGACAGTCTCGCCGGTCTCGACACCGGTCGGGACACCCGGTGCCGACCATAGGCTTGGCCCGTGGTATCGCCCGATGCCGTCACCTATCTCGACCACGGCGCCACCACCCCGGTGCGCGACGAGGTGGTGCGCGCGATGCTGCCGCTCTTCGGCGAACGGTTCGCGAACCCGTCCGGGTCGCACCGGGCCTCGCGCGATGCCCGTCGAGCGGTGGACGAGGCACGCGACGACGTCGCGGCCAGCGTGGGCTGCGCACCCGGCGAGGTCGTGTTCACCGGCGGCGGTACCGAGAGCGACAACACGGCAGTGCTCGGCGCGGTCTCGCGGCTGGGCGGCGCGGCGGTCTGCCCTGCGGTCGAGCACCATGCGGTCCTCGAGGCGGTGCAGCGCGCCGGTGGCACGGTGGTCGCCGTCGGCGCCGATGGTGCTGTCGACCTCGCCGCGCTGGCGGCCGCGCTGCACCGACTCGACCGGGTCGCGATCGTCAGCGTGATGGCCGTCAACAACGAGGTGGGGACGATCACCGATCTCGCGGCCGTGGCGCGTGTGGTGCGCGCTGCGGCGCCGCAGGCACTGCTGCACACCGACGCGGTGCAGGCGGCGTGCTGGCTCGACCTCCGCGACGTGTGGCGCCATGTCGACGTGATGTCGCTCTCCGCGCACAAGTTCGGCGGGCCGAAGGGCATCGGTGCACTCGTCGTTCGCAGTGGCTCGTCGGTCGACCCGTTGCTCGTCGGCGGCGGGCAGGAGCGCGAGCGACGAAGCGGCACCCACAACGTGCCGGGCATCGTCGGGATGGCCGAGGCGCTGCGGCTCACCGACATCGACCGTCCCACCGAGGTCCCGCGGGTGGCCGCGCTGCGCGACCGGCTCGTCGACGGCGTCACCGAGTCGCTGCGCGGCCAGGTGACGGTGCACGAGACGGTCGCCCGGGACCGCAAGGTGGCCGGCTCGGCGCACCTCTGCCTCGAGGGCATCGAGAACGAGGCGCTGCTCTTCCTGCTCGACGAGGCCGGCGTGTGCGCGAGCGCCGCGTCGGCGTGTGCCTCGGGGGCGATGGAGCCGTCGCACGTCCTCGCCGCGATGGGCGTGCCGCATTCGCGGTCGATGGGTGCGGTCCGGTTCACGCTCGGTCGCACCACCACGGCCGAGGACGTCGACCGTGCGGTCGATGCCGTCGCCGGCGCAGCCCGTCGGCTCGGCAGGGTCGCGCGATGAAGGTGCTCGTCGCGCTCAGCGGTGGCGTCGACTCGTCCGTGGCGGCGGCCGAGCTGCTCGATGCAGGCCACCGGGTGGTCGGCATCACGATGCGACTGTGGGGTGGTGACAGCGACACCGGTTGCTGCTCCGTCGCCGACGTCGACGACGCGCGTCGCGTCGCCCAGCAGCTCGACATCGACCACCTGGTGTTCAACTTCACCGATGACTTCCACACACACGTCGTCGACCCCTACGTCGAGGCGCACCGTCGTGGCATCACCCCGAATCCGTGCATCGAGTGCAACCGTCATCTCAAGTTCGACCGCCTCGCCGAGCGCGCGGATGCACTCGGCTTCGACGCAGTGGCCACGGGCCATCACGCTCGCATCGTCGATGACGGCGGCGTGCTGCGCGTCGCGCGCGGCGCGGATGCGTCGAAGGACCAGAGCTACGTCGTGCACATGCTCCCGCAGCGCGAGCTGCAGCGAACACTGTTCCCGATCGGTCATCTGACCAAGGCGGCCGTCCGCGAGCGAGCATCGGCGCTGGGCCTGCGCACTGCGACGAAGCCCGACAGCCAGGACGTGTGCTTCATCTCCGACGTCGGTGGCCGCGCGACGTTCCTGGGTGACCGCATCCCGTTCCGTCGCGCCACCGTGGTCGACGACGCCGACGGCGCGGTACTGGGCGAGACCGAGGCGGTCGAGCTCGTGACGCTCGGCCAGCGTCGCGGTATCGGCCTGCCGGGCGGGGGCCCGAAGCGCTACGTGGTGGCGATCGACCACGCCGCGTCGGTGGTGCGTGTCGGCGACGACGCTGGGTTGTTGCGGGCGCACCAGATGGTCCGTGACGTGGTCTGGTCGGCCGGTCCCGTGCCGGGCGAGGCACGCGTCCAGTGCAGCGCGCACGGCGCAGCACGTGCCGCAGTGCTCGAACCCGGAGACGCTGGCGACGCCAGAACGGTCCGTGTCACATGGGCCGAGCCGCAGCGCGTCGTGTCACCCGGGCAGAGCATCGTGTTCTACGACGCGACCGACCGCATGGTGCTCGGCGGTGGCGTCGCGGTCTGAGCGTCAGTGCACCGCGATGCGGTGCTA
>JBMSSR010000184.1:0-5560 GCA_049424465.1 Ilumatobacteraceae bacterium | reverse complement strand
GCCCGCGGCGACATTGCGGGCATCGGTCTCTGCCCCATCCGCTGCTGCAAGGCATTCCTGCGCGCCGACGGCTCGCTCGCCGAGCCCGTCATCAGCTGGATGGACGATCGCGCGTACCAGCCGTACATGCCGGACGATCCCGAGGTTGCCTACGCCACGACACTGTCGGGCTACGTCGCGCATCGGTTCACCGGCGAGTTCCGTGACACCGCCGCCAACAACATCCTCCTCCAGTGGCCCATCGACACCGACACGTGGCGCTGGAGCGACGATGCGGCGCTGTACCGCGAGTTCAACGTCGACCGCCGTCGGCTCGTCGAGTTGCAGATGCCGGGTGAGGTGATCGGGCCCCTCACTGCGGCAGCGGCCTCGGCGACCGGACTGCCGGTCGGGACGCCGGTCGTCCAGACCGCCAATGACAAGGCCGTCGAGATGCTGGGTGCCGGCTCGCTCGGCGAGACCACGGCGCTCGTGTCGCTCGGCACGTACATCGCGGCGATGGTGCACGGCCACCAGAACCACCCGCGGCCGCGTCACTTCTGGACGAACTTCGCCGCGATCCCGCACCGCTATCTCTACGAGAGTTTCGGCGTGCGCCGCGGGATGTGGACGCTCACGTGGTTCCTCGACCTGCTCGGCGACGAGGTGGCCGAGCGGGCGACATCGCTCGGGATCGGCCGCGAGGAGTACCTCGAGCGAGAGGCCGCGACCGTTCCTGCCGGCAGCGACGGTCTGATGGTCGTGCTCGACTGGCTGGCACCGACCGACAAGCCGTACCGCAAGGGGTCGATGCTCGGATTCGACGCGCGGCACACCCGTGGACACGTCTATCGGGCCATCCTCGAGGCGATCGCCCTGACGATGAAGGCCAACGTCGACGCAATGTGCGGCGAACTCGGCATCGCGCTCACCGAACTCGTGGTCTCCGGCGGCGGGTCGAACAGCCCGCTGTTCATGCAGGTCTTCGCCGACGTCTTCGGCATCCCGTCGTCGCGTACCGTCGGCTCGGGCGGGGCGAGTCTCGGTGCAGCGATCTGCGCGGCCGCTGCGGCCGGCGCGTATCCCGACATCGAGACCGCCGCTGCGGCCATGACCAAGCCTCGCGAATCGTTCGCCCCCGACCTCGCCAGCGGCGCCGTCTACCGACGCATGGCCGAGACCGTGTACCACGGCATCCGTGCCGCGACCGACCCGCTCTTCGAGCGCGCCTACCCGATCTTCCACTGACCACGACAAGGAACAGCCATGCCCATCACCCGTGAAGCCGTCGTTGCGAACCTCGAGCAGATGCTCGGTACGTCCCAGGTCGTCACCGACGAGGCCGAACTCGTCCGTTCGAGCGTCGACAACTTCCGCAAACTGCAGAACATCTTCGACGTGCACACCATGACGGTCCCGACGGCAATCGTGCACGTGCGCAGCACCGACGATGTCGCCAAGGTGCTGGCGTGGGCCGACGAGCACCGCGTCAACATCGTGCCGCGCACCGGTGGGACGGCGACCGAGGGCGGGCTCGAGAGCGGCGCCCCGGTCTCGGTGGTCGTCGACGGCGGCCAGATGGACAAGATCGTCTCGATCGACGCCTACAACATGCAGGCCACCGTGCAGTGCGGCGTGCCGCTGCAGCGTCTCGAGGACGAGGTGCGCAAGGTCGGCCTAACGACGGGGCACTCGCCGCAGTCGAAGCCCATCGCCAGCATGGGCGGGCTCGTGGCGACGCGCAGCATCGGCCAGTTCTCGACGCTCTACGGCGGTATCGAGGACATGGTCGTCGGGTGCGAGGTCGTCTTCCCGGGCGGCCAGGTCTCGCGCATCAAGAACATCCCGCGCCGTGCCGCCGGACCCGACATCCGCCACATCGTCATCGGCAACGAGGGTGCGCTCTGCTACATCACCGAGGTCACGGTGAAGCTGTTCCCGTACCTGCCGGAGAACCATCGCTTCATGGGCTGGACGCTCAAGACCATGACGACAGGCTTCGCCGCACTGCGCGAGGTGATGGTCGCCGGCTACCACCCGTCGGTCGCCCGCCTGTACGACTTCGAGGACGGCCAGCTGCACTTCTCGCACTTCGCCAAGCCGGACGAGTGCATCCTGCTGTTCATGGCTGAGGGCAATGCCGGCATCACGAAGGCGACCGAGGATGGCATCCGCGAGATCGTCGCCAAGTACGGCGAGTGCGTGCCGGTCGACTCGGCGCTCATCGAGGAGTGGTTCAACGACCTCGTCTGGGGGCCCGACAAGGTGACGCGTGAGGACGAGCGCATCCGCACGACGCGCAACGTCAACCGCACCACCGAGATCTCGGCCGACTGGAGCAGCATCGAGAAGATCTACGACGCCGTCATCCCGCGCATCCGGGCCGAACTGAAGGGCATCACGCTCCTCGGCGGCCACTCGTCGCACAGTTACATCAACGGCACGAACATGTACTTCAACTACTTCTACGACCTCATCGATTGCGAGCCGGAAGAAGAGAACGACAAGTACTACTTCCCGATCATCACGATCATCGTCGAGGAGACGCTGCGCTACGGCGGGTCGATCGTGCACCATCACGGCATCGGCAAGGCGCGTTCGCGCTGGGTCCGCGACGAGTACGGCTCGTCGTTCCCGATGCTCGAGACGCTCAAGCACGCCTTCGACCCCAACGGCATCATGAACGCTGGGACGATCATCCCGACATGATCGATGACCCAGCGGCGAGCGACGGTCTGGGCGTGACCGTCTGTGCCGCTCGCGGAGGGACCGGATGCCGCCCGGCCGACGGCCTGCGACCGGTCGAGCCCGACGGCGCTGTCCGCCGGTAACGTGCCGGACTCGTGACGCCGCCGCCGATTGACGCCCGAGGACTCGTGAAGCGATTTGGTGACTTCACCGCTGTCGCCGGGATCGACGTGGTGGTGGAGCCCGGCGAGGCGTTCGGATTCCTCGGTCCCAACGGTGCGGGCAAGAGCAGCACGATGCGGATGATTTCCTGCGTGTCAGCGCCGACGGCTGGGTCGCTCACGATGTTCGGTCTCGACGCACGCCTGCATGGCGCCGAGATCAGGGCTCGCATCGGCGTGGTGCCCCAGCTCGACACGCTCGACACCGAGCTGTCGGTCGAGGAGAACCTGCGGTTGTACGGGCGGTACTTCGACCTGTCGCGGGCCGAGTGCCGGCGGCGGACCACCGAGCTGCTCGAGTTCGCCCAGCTGACCGACCGCGCCTCGAGCATCGTCGACTCGCTGAGTGGCGGCATGAAGCGCCGCCTCTCGATCGCCCGGTCGCTCATCAACGAGCCCGACCTGCTGCTGCTCGACGAGCCGACGACGGGCCTCGACCCGCAGGCGCGTCACGTGCTGTGGGACCGCCTCTACCGGCTCAAGCAGCAGGGTGTCACGCTCGTGCTGACCACCCATTACATGGACGAGGCCGAGCAGCTGTGCGACCGGCTGGTCGTCATGGACGCGGGTCGGATCGTCGCCGAGGGCTCGCCGCGTGACCTCATCAGCCGCTACTCGACGCGCGAGGTGCTCGAATTGCGGTTCTCCGCCGGCACGAACGAGGCGGCGTCGCCCTCGCTGTCGGGAGTGGGCGAGCGAGTCGAGGTGCTGCCCGACCGGGTGCTGGTCTACGCCGACGATGGTGAGGCAGCCCTGTCAGAGGTACACCGCCGTGGTGTGGTGCCAGAGAGCGCGCTCGTGCGCCGCTCGAGCCTCGAGGACGTCTTCCTCACACTCACCGGGCGCACGCTGGTCGACTGACATGGGTTCGTTCAGGGTGCTGAGCTGGCAGCTGATGCTGTACCGGCGGATCTGGCGGCTCGAGGCGATGAACGCCGTCGTCCAGCCGCTGCTGTACCTGCTCGGCCTCGGCATCGGGGTCGGCGCGCTCGTCGACCGCAACACGTCGTCGACGGCGGCGCTCGGCGGCCTGCCGTACGTGGCCTTCGTGGCACCTGGCCTGGTGATGACGACGGCAATGTCGCTGGCGGCGGCCGACAGCATGTGGCCGGTGATGGGCGGTCTGACGTGGGGGAGGGGCTACCACGCCATTGCCGCGACTCCGTTGACGGCGCGCGACATCGTGGGTGGGCACGCGCTGTGGATCTGGATCCGCTGCGGCTACAGCGCTGCGGCGGTCGGGGTGGCGCTGGCGGTGTTCCCCGACACGCGCAGCTGGGGCCTGGTGCCGATGGTGCCGGTCGCCATGCTGGTGGGTACGGCGTTCGCGATGCCCATCATGTCGTTCTCGGTGGTGGCCAAGATGGACGGCGTCTTCGCCGCGATCCAGCGGTTCGTCATCATCCCGCTCTTCCTGTTCGGCGGGGCCTTCTACCCGCTCGGCCGCCTGCCGCGTCCGGTGCAGTGGGTCGCCGTGGCTGCGCCGCTGTGGCACGGCGTCACGGTGGCCCGGTCGTTCTTCGCCGGCACCTTCGACCTCGCGTCGACTGCCGCGCACCTGGCGTACCTGATGGTGTGGGCCGTGGTCGGCGCCCTCCTGGCCGAGCACCGACTCACCGGGAGGCTGTACCCGTGAGTGCTGTCGAGACTCGCCCGTACCCGGCGCGTGGGCTGCTGCGAATCGTGCCGGTGGGGTTCGTCATCAGGCGGCCGCACCGGATGATCGAGCGCCATGTCGTTGCCTACCGACGGCAGTGGATCATCATCGTCAGCGGGTTCTTCGAGCCGCTCTTCTACCTGCTCAGCATGCGCGCCGGCCTCGGTGAGCTCGTCGGCACGGTGACCGTCGCCGGTCGCGAGGTGGGGTACGACGCATTCGTGGCGCCCGCGCTGATGGCGGCGTCGTCGATGAACGGTGCAGTGTTCGACTCGACAGGAAACGTGTTCCACCGCCTGAAGTTCTCGCGCATCTACGACGCCGCACTCGCCACCCCGATGACCCCGGCGGACGTTGCGGCGGGTGAGATCGGGTGGGCGCTCATCCGCGGCCAGCTGTACGCCGTGAGCTTCCTCGTGGTGATGGCAGCGATGGGCCTGGTCACCAGCTGGTGGGTGCTGATGGCGCTGCCGGCCTGTGCCCTCATCGGCTTCTGCTTCGCGTCGCTCGGGTTCGTCGGCACGACTTTCATGCGCGGCTGGACCGACATGGACATCGTCACCACCGTCACGATGCCGCTGTTCCTGTTCTCGGCCACGTTCTTCCCGGTCTCCGCGTACGGTTCGTGGCGCTGGGTGGTGCAGCTGTCGCCGCTGTACCACGGGGTCGCCCTCGTGCGCGCTGCGTCGACGGGAACCTTCGGCTGGGCGTCGTTCGCCCACGCAGCAGTGCTGCTGGTGGTGGCGAGCGCAGCCCTGCTGGTCGCGGCACGCCGCATCGACCACCTGCTGCGCCGCTGACGCTGCGGCAGTCCGCCACCACATCCGGCTCTGGGTGAGGCACGCCACCCGTGCGGCGACGGTGTGCGCCCCGCCGGGCGTGCGGCACGGCACCCGTCGGTGTCGCCGCGCTCGCCGCACGGGAGCAGTCCGGCTACTGCGCTGAGACGGCCCTCGCCCGGGTCCGCGTCAGCCCGCTGTCCACGTGGTCGGGCACACCTCGGCGATCTCGACGA
>JBMSSR010000183.1:0-5602 GCA_049424465.1 Ilumatobacteraceae bacterium | reverse complement strand
CGGCGGCGGCCAGTGCGACCGCACCGGCCGCCTGCGCCGGACCCGGCACCAGCATGCCGACGTGCTTGCGCACCTCGCGCAGGTAGTCGACGATCGCCGCATCGCCGGCGTAGAAGCCGACGCGCAGGCCGGCGAGGTTCGACCGCTTCGACAGCGAGTGCACTGCGACGACCCCGTCGAGACCGGTCTCGAGGATGCTGTGCGGCGTGCCGTCCCAGACGAACTCGACGTAGCACTCGTCGCTGAACACGGGCACGCCGTGGCGACGGCCCCACGCTGCTGCGTCGCGGAGGTCGCTGACCGCACCGGTGGGATTGGACGGACTGTTGACCCACAGCATCACGGCTCGCGCCGCGTCGGCGGGTGCGACCGTGTCCAGTGCCAGTGACCCGTCCGGCCGCACCGGCACCGGTACCGGGCGGCAGCCACCCAGCACCGCGCCCATCTCGTAGGTGGGGTAGGCGACAGCCGGATACAGGACGGTGTCCCGGGACGGCGTGCGGAGGCGCAGGTACTGCGGCGTGGTGGCCACGAACTCCTTGGTGCCGATGCACGCCCCGATCTGGGCGAGTGGCACGTCGACGCCGAACCGTCGGTCGAGCCACCCTCGGATCGCCGTTCGCAGCGCCTCGGTCCCGATCGACGGTGGGTACCCGCGTTCGCTGTTGCTCGACGACAGCGCCGCCACGACTGCTGCCGGCGGTGGGTCGCACGGCGTGCCGATCGACAGGTCGACCATGCCGCCGTCGTGAGCCCTGGCGAGCGGTGCCAGGCGGTCGAGACGGTCGTACGGGTACGGGGGCGGCACGAAGCCGGGTGCGTCAGTCATGCAGCCCTCATTGTTCCGCATCGCCGTCGGGCTGCACGACGAATGCCGACAGTCGGCCCGCCGACGCATCGGAGAGCCGGGCGCGAACACGCACTCCCCCGTCGTCGTGGAAGGTACTGACGACCTCGCCCTCGCGGTGCACTGCCGCCAACACGTCGCCCCGCTCGTACGGCACGAGCAACTCGACGATCGCGGTGATCGACCGCAATCGGTCGCCCAGCGTGCGCAGGAACACCTCGATCCCCGCCCCGGTGCGTGCGCTGACGGCGACCGATCCCGGGTGGTCGGCCACGAGCCCCGCCGACACCTCGGGCGCCGCATCGGACTTGTTGAACACCAGCAGCTCGGGCACACGCAACGCGTCGATCTCGCCGAGCACTTCTCGCACGGCGTCGATCTGCCCCTCGGGGTCGGGGGCCGCGCAGTCCACCACATGGACGAGGAAGTCGGCAGCACTCGCGACCTCGAGCGTGCTCTTGAACGCCTCGACCAAGCCATGCGGCAGCCGGCGGACGAAGCCCACCGTGTCGGTGAGCAGCACGGGTTCGCCACCGGGCAGCGACAGCCGGCGGGTGGTCGGGTCGAGCGTCGCGAACAGGCGGTCCTCGGCCAGCACCCCGGCCTGCGTGAGCCGGTTGAGCAGGGTCGACTTGCCGGCGTTCGTGTACCCGACGATCGTCACCGCTGCCAGCCCGCTGCGGTCACGCCCCTTGCGCTGCAGCGTGCGTGTCTGCTGCAGCTGGCGCAACTCGCCCTCGAGGGTGCTGATGCGCCGCATGATGCGCCGGCGGTCGACCTCGAGCTTGGTCTCGCCGCTGCCGAACCGGCCGCCGATACCGCCACGCTGCTGCGACAGCCGCGCCGTCGCCCCTCGACGAAGACGCGGCAGGCGATAGCGCAGCAGCGCCAGCTCGACCTGCGCCTTGCCCTCGAGGGTGTGCGCGTTCTGGGCGAAGATGTCGAGGATGACCGCGGTGCGGTCGAGCGCTGTCCGTCCGAGCAGCTTCTCCAGGTTGTACTGCTGCGCCGGGGCGAGTTCGTTGTCGAACACCACGGTGTCGGCGTCGACGGCGAGGCACATCTCGCGCAGTTCGTCGGCCTTGCCCTTGCCGATGTACCACGTGTGGTCGGGCGAGTCGCGGCGCTGCGCCAACCGCGCGACGACATCGGCGCCGGCAGTGTCGATGAGCAGTTCGAGTTCGTCGAGCCCGCTCTCGGTGTCGTCGTCGGTGTGCCCCGGGAGGGTGACACCCACCACGACGATGCGCTCGCGCTTGGTGCGCTCGATGAGCGTGGCGCCGAGCGCCTCGTTGTAGGGCGTCGTCATCGATCGACCAGCACGGCCCCGACATAGGTGGAGGGACCGACGAGCGTGACCCGACCCGCGGCGGGGTGATCGACCCGAACCACTGCGTCACCACCCGGCATGTGCACGAGCACCTCGGACGCGCTCACCATCCCCCACTGCCGTGCGGCCCAGGCGCTCGCACAGGCGCCGCTGCCACAGGCGTCGGTGATGCCGACACCGCGCTCGTGCACGCGCATCGTGATGGCCTGATCCTCGGGTCCCACCTCGACGATCTCGAGGTTCACCTCGGGCACGCGCCCACCGAGATCGACCAGATCGACCGCCCAGACGTCGTCGACCGCGACGACGCTGTGCGGATTGCCGAGACTGAGGTGTGCCACGGGTCGCCTCGGGTCGCACTCGAGTGCGGCCCATCGAGACGGTGCATTGATGGCGCTCACGTCGCCCATGTCGACGGACGCGTGCACCGCAGTCGGATCTGCCCCCGGGGTGATCGAGACCAGTCGATCACCTGCGTCGGTCGCAATGCGCTGGTCGAGCCGAGTCGCATCCTCGAGCCACAGCGCATGCGCGAAGCACCGGATGCCATTGCCACTGATCTCGGCCCGCGAACCATCGGCATTGTGCAGCACCATGCGAGCGGTGTAGCCGTCCGCCAGCGAGCCGAGCAACAGTCCGTCGGCCCCGATGCCCCGCCGACGGTCGCACAGTTCGACCGCTGCGCCAGCAGGGTCGCCCAGCGCGGGAACGCTGTCGCCGAGCACGACGAGGAAGTCGTTGCCGAGGCCGTGGAACTTGGAGAGTCGGACTGTGGTCATGTTCGTTCGAGGACGGGCAGCAGGGTGGCCACCGGATCGGCGTCGATGTCCACCCACGCTATTCGTGGGTCACGCCGGAACCATCGTTCCTGGCGCACGGCGTACTGCCGCGTGTGCAGCACGATCGCCTCGATCGCCTCGTCGAGGGTGCACCGGCCGGCCAGGTAGGTGACGATCTCGCGGTAGCCGAGTGCCTGCGACGCCGTACGCGACAACCCGTCGGGGGCGCCCATCAGCCCGCGGACCTCGTCGACGAGCCCTCGCTCGATCATGCCGTGCACCCGCTGTTCGATTCGCAGCGCCAGCTGCGGGCGGGGCCACCGCAGTCCGACCATCGCGAAGCGCGTGGGGCGGTACTCGTCGAGACCGGGGCCGAACGACGAGAACCGACGGCCGCTGCCGAGGACCACCTCGAGGGCGCGCACGACGCGCCGTTCGTTGGTGGGCTCCATGCGCGAGGCGGCCAACGGGTCGACGAGCAGCAGCTCGGCGTGCAGCGCAGTCACCCCTTCGCGACGCGCACGCAGCTCGAGCACGCGGCGGATGTCGGGCCACTGTCCCGGTAGGTCCATGGGATCGGTGAGCGCACGCAGGTACAGCCCGGTGCCGGCCACCAGCACCGGACGGTGGCCGACCCGTTCGACCGCCTCGATCGCGGCGGTCGCCGCAGCAGTGTGCTCGGCCAGCGTGAACTCGCTGCCGGGATCGACGAGGTCGATGCAGTGGTGCCCGACCGCCCGACGGTCCTCGGCCGTCGGCTTGGCCGTCCCGATGTCCATGCCCCGGTACACCTGCATCGCGTCGACCACCACGATCTCGGCGTCACCGTGCTGCTGTGCGTACGCCATCGCCACATCGCTCTTGCCCGACGCCGTCGGGCCCACGATGACGAGCGGGGCCCTCAACCTGCCATCACGGCGATACGCCGCTTGTGGGTGGGCTCGGCGATCACGTCGACCAGCCGTCCCATCAGGTGATGCGGGGCCGCCGAGGTGACCTCGACCGTCGCATAGGCACCGACCCGCAGCGGCGTGCCGGGGGCGAAATGCACGAGCTTGTTCTGCCGCGTCCGACCGGTCAGCACCGACGGGTCCTTCTTGCTCGGTCCTTCGACGGTGACTTCCTCGAGGCGCCCGACTCGCGCCTGATGACGGGCGAGTGCGCTGCGCTCGACCACGATGCGGAGCCGCTGGAACCGCTCGCTCACCACCGCCGGGTCGACGAAGAGGTGTTCGAGTGTCGCCGCCTCGGTGCCCGAGCGCGGCGAGAAGATGAACATGTACGCGTAGTCGTACTCGGCAGCGGCCGCGACCTCGAGCGTGTGCTCGAAGTCGTCCTCGGTCTCGCCGGGGAACCCGACGATGATGTCGGTGCTCACCGCAAGGTCGTGCACCAGTCGCCTCGCCTCGGCCAGCCGCTCGAGGTATCGCTCGGCGGTGTACCCGCGGTGCATCGCGGCCAGCACCCGATCGCTGCCCGACTGCAGCGGGTAGTGCAGGTGCTCGCAGACCGCAGCGGTCTCGGCCATCGCCGAGAACGTGTCGGTGCGCATGTCCTTGGGGTGTGGGCTCGTGTACCGCACACGGCGGATACCGGCGATGCTGCCGACCTCACGGAGGAGGTCGGCGAACAAGGGGCGGAGACGGGCGGTGTCGTCGCCGTCCTGACGGGCCGCGAGCTGGAGGTCGCGGCCATAGCTGTTCACGTTCTGGCCGAGCAGCGTGACCTCGGTGACCCCGTCGGCAGCAAGCGCCTGTACCTCGGCCACCACGTCTGCGAACGGACGACTCATCTCGGCGCCGCGGACCGACGGCACGATGCAGAACGCGCACTGGTTGTCGCACCCGATCTGGATCGTCACCCACGCCGAGTGACCCGAGTCGCGACGGGCTGGCAGGGCACTCGGGAACATCTGGTGATCATCGACCACCGCCTCGTCGAGGATCTCGACGATCGGCCGGCCGTCGTGGCGCTCGCCCGCCGCCTGCAGCAGATCGGCCGTGCGGTGCACATTGTGGGTACCGAGGACGACGTCGACCCACGGCGCCTTGGTGCCGACGAGATCGCGGTCCTTCTGCGCCAGGCAACCTGACACCACGATCTGCCGCCCCTCGCGCTCGGACTTCCAGCGCTTGAGCAGGCCGAGGGTGCCGTACAGCTTGTTGTCGGCGTTCTCGCGGATGCAGCAGGTGTTGAGCACCACCACGTCGGCGTCGTCCTCGGACTCGGCCACGAGCAGACCGTCGGTCTCGAGGAGACCGGCGATCCGCTCGGAGTCGTGCTCGTTCATCTGGCACCCGAAGGTGCGCACGATGTACCGCCGGGACATGGTCCCAAGGCTAGCCCTGGGTCAGTCGATGTCGATCGGCTCGTCGTCGTCCTCGGTGAACTCCGACATGTCGATCTCGGCACCGATGCCAGCCTGGGTCTTCACCTTCTCGGCGATCTCGACAGTGATCTCGGGGTTCTCGGCGAGGAACGTCTTCGCGTTCTCGCGGCCCTGACCGAGTTGCTCGCCGTCGTAGGTGAACCACGCACCGGATTTCTTCACGATGCCCATGTCGACCGCCATGTCGAGCAGCGAGCCCTCGCGGCTGATGCCCTTGCCGTACATGATGTCGAACTCGGCCTGCTTGAAGGGCGGGG
>JBMSSR010000182.1:0-5613 GCA_049424465.1 Ilumatobacteraceae bacterium | reverse complement strand
ATCGCCGAGCGCATCATCGGCAACATCGCTCAAGCTGCCTCCCCGGCGCTGTCGCCCGATGGGCGCCACGTGGCATTCGTCGTCAGCCGCGTGCACCTCACCAAGAACACCTACTACTCGCAGGTGTGGGTCGCCGCCACCGACGGCAGCACCCCGCCGCGAGTTGTCACCGGCGGCGAACACGACGGCAACCCGGTCTGGAGCCCCGATGGTTCGGTGCTCGCGTTCCCGTCGCGACGCAGTCCGAAGAAGGGTGAGAGCACACTGCACGTACTGCCGTTCACCACACCGGGCGAAACACGAACCGTCGCCTCGATGAAGGATGGTGTGGGCAACGTTGCGTTCAGCCCGGACGGACGATGGATCGCGTTCATCAGCCGCACACCGCACGAGCGCTATTCGGTCGAGGGTGCAGAGGATGGCGACCCCAGTTGGCAGTCGCCGCGCAAGATCGACCGGTTCTTCACGCAGCTCAACGGCGAGGGGTGGGTGTACGACCGGCCGGCACACATCTACGTCGTCGCTGCAAACGGCACCGGCGCACCGCGCAACCTCACACCGGGCGAGTTCCAGCACGGCGAGTTCTCGTGGCTCGCCGACTCGAGCGGCGTCGTCACGTCGTCACAGCGTCACGACACGTGGGACCTCGATCTGGCGAGCGACCTCTATCGCGTCGCGCTGGACGGCACCGTCACTGCGCTCACGCATCAGACCGGCAATTACTTCGATCCGTCGATCTCGCCCGACGGACGCCGCATCGCGTTCCTCGGCGCCGACGATCCCTCCACGTATCCGCAGAACGTGCGCGTCGGCGTGCTCGATCTCGCGGCCGATGGCACCGCCAGTGCGCATCGCTGGATCAGCACGGCGCTCGATCGCACCTTCGAGACGACTGCCGGCACGCAGGCCCCGGTGTGGCTCGACAACTCCACGCTGCTGGGCACCGCCGAGGACCGGGGCCAGACGCACGTGTTCCGCGTGTCGGTAGATGCAACTGCACCAACATCGGTCACGAGCGGCGCGATTGCCGTGAAGGCATTCGACGCCGTCGGATCGACCGTGGCGTACTGCGCGGCCTCCGTCGACGAGGTCACCGACGTGTTCGTGCTCGATCTGCAGCACCCCGAGCAGGCACGTCGCCTCACGTCGTTCGCAGCTGACTACCGCGGCGTCGCCTCGCCGCTCTCGTGGGAACGCTTCGCCGTGCCGTGCACCGATGGCACCGGCGAGATCGATGCATGGATCATGCGTCCGATCGGCTTCGATCCGTCGGCCTCGTATCCGGTGGTGCTCAACGTGCACGGCGGACCGCACACGCAGTACGGCGAGACGTTCTTCGACGAGGCGCAACTCCAGGCGGCCGCCGGCTTCGTGGTCGTGATGTGCAACCCCCGCGGGTCGTCGGGCCGCGAGGAGCGCTGGGGTCAGGCGATCATGGGCCCCAAGCACCCCAAGAAGCCGGCGGCAGGCTGGGGCAGCGTCGACACCGACGACGTGTTGAGCGCGCTCGACGCCGCGCTCGACCGCTTCCCGTTCTGCGACCGCACCCGTGTCGGGATGCAGGGGGGCAGCTACGGCGGCTACATGGCCACCATCCTCGCCACGCGCCACAGCCACCGGTTCCGCGCCGTCTGCAGCGAGCGCTCGGTCAACAACCTGCTCACCGAGGAGTTCACCTCGGACATCTCCACCGGCTTTCGTTCCGAGCAGGGCCCCCAGTACCTCGACGACCCCGACGAGTACAGCCGCCGCTCGCCCATCCACCAGGTGCGCGACATCAACTGCCCGGTGCTCATCATCCACAGCGAGGACGACCTGCGGTGCCCCATCAGTCAGGCCGAGGAGCTGTTCGTCGCAATGCGCCTGCTCGGCAAGGACGTGACCTTCTACCGGTTCCCCGGCGAGAGCCACGAACTGTCGCGCAGCGGCTCACCGGTGCACCGGCGCATGCGTGCCGAGATCATCCTCGACTACTTCACCCACCACCTCGCACCGCGCTGACGCAGGCCCGGCGGCGCGCCCGCGCCGTCAGCCGTTCGCCACCCAGTCGTCGATGATCTTGCGCGCGATCGAGATGTTCGGCGGGATGGGTGGCAGTTCGCCGCGGCGGTACCACTGCGCATCGACGATCTCGGACGGATCGCACTCGATCTCGCCACCCACCCAGCGCGCCGTGAAGCCAAGCATCAGGCTGTGCGGGAATGGCCACGGCTGGCTGCCCCAGTAGCGCACGTCGGCCACCTCCACCCCCACCTCCTCGCGCACCTCGCGGATGACGGCGCCCTCGAGGGTCTCGCCGGGCTCGACAAAGCCGGCGAGGCACGAGTACATCGGCGCCCTGAAGTTGACGCCGCGTGCCAGCAACACCTGTTGGTCAGGGCCGGCATCACCCTTGGTGACGAGCGTGATCATCGCCGGGGCGAGGCGCGGGAACGCGAGGAGCCCGCACGCCGGGCAGCGCATCGCACGCTCGGCGGGCTGTGGCTCGGTGGGCGTGCCGCAGCGACCGCAGAAGCGGTGCGTGCGCGCCCACTCGACCACCTGCACGGCGCGACCGGCGACCAGCCAGTCGACCTCGCTCGAGCGGCCGAAGTACGAGTACAGGTCGAGTGCAGCGCCGTACGACGGGTCGTCGCCGTGCGGCACGTCGACGCCCCAGCACGCGACCACCTCGGTCGTGCTGCTCGGCGCCGTCGACGGCTCGAGCAGGCCGAGGAAGTGTTGCGGCCATGCCTCGTCCGCCGGTCGGTCGTCGACGAACACCGAACTGCCCACCACATGGATGAATCGCTGCGCTGTCCGGCCCGCCGGCGGTTGGAACGCAGGGTTGAAGGTCGTCACGGGCGCCACCGTAGAGTGCCGCCATGAGCAGCGTCGTCATCGTCGACGCCGTGCGCACGCCCATCGGCAAGCGCAACGGCGGCCTGTCCACCCTCCACCCTGCCGAGCTGCTGGGCCTCGTCCAGAAGGGAGCGATCGACCGCACCGGGATCGACCCCGCGCAGGTGGGACAGGTCGTCGGTGGCTGCGTCAGCCAGGTCGGCGAGCAGTCGTTCAACGTCGCCCGCACCGCGTGGCTGGCGATGGGCGGGCCGCTCAGCGTCGCCGCCACCACCGTCGACGCGCAGTGCGGCTCGAGCCAGCAGGCGACCAACCTCGCCAGCGCCCTCGTGAAGGCCGGCGTCGTCGACGTCGCGCTGGCGTGCGGTGTCGAGGTGATGAGCCGCGTGCCCATCGGCAGCAACAGCGGCAAGGCACTCGGCCTCGGCGTGCCGATCCCGCGCACCTACTTCGATCGCTACGAGATGACGTCGCAGTTCGAGGGTGCCGAGCGCATCGCCGAGACGTGGGGGATCTCGCGCGACGACACCGACCGCTTCGGCCTGCAGAGCCAGCAGCGAGCCGCACGCGCCTGGGCCGAGGACCGCTTCGCCGGCCAGTACCTCGACGTCGAGGCACCCGACGTCGACGAGACTGGTGCGCCCACGGGCAGCACGCACACCGTGCGCCGCGACGAGGGCATCCGCGACACGTCCCTCGAGAAGCTCGCCAGTCTGAAGCCGGTCGCCCGCGAGCACGGAGTGCACACGGCAGGCAACTCGAGCCAGATCAGCGACGGTGCCGCTGCGGTGCTGATGATGACCGAGGAGAAGGCCGCTGCACTCGGCCTGCGCGCCCGCGCACGCATCGTCGACACCTGCAACGTCGGCGTCGACCCGGTGCTGATGCTGACAGGCCCGATCGACGCGACACGGCACCTGTTGCAGCGCAACCACCTCACCATCGACGACATCGACGTGTTCGAGGTCAACGAGGCGTTCGCCTCGGTCGTACTGGCCTGGCAGAAGGAGGTCGGTGCCGCTCCCGAGCGCACCAACCCCAATGGCGGCGCGATCGCCCTCGGTCACCCCCTGGGCGGTACTGGTGCGTTCCTGATGACCAAGGCCCTGTACGAACTCGAGCGCACCGGTGGCCGGTACGGCATCGTCACGATGTGCTGTGGCGGCGGCCTCGGGACGGGCACGCTCATCGAACGGCTCTGACGCCACCGCACGACGCGCACGGCGGCGGCCGTCGATAGAACGGCCGTCATGGCCGGCACGTCCGCTCGCACGCCACTCCTGCTGCTCGCACTCGCGGGACTCGTCGTCGCACCGACTGCGTGCGCCGCCGCTGACCCGTCGGTCGACGTGCCGGACACTCCGGTCGGCACCGTGATCGACCCGAATGCGGTCGTGGTCGACGTCGTCGACGGCGACACCATCGACATCGAGATCGACGGCGCGACCGAACGCGTGCGGCTGATCGGTATCGACACGCCCGAGACCGTCAAGCCGAACACCCCGGTGCAGTGCTACGGCCCCGAGGCCTCGGCCTTCACCACGGCCACGCTGCCGCCGTCGACCCCGGTACGTCTCGAGCGCGACGCCGAGGCGCGCGATGCGTACGGCCGGTTGCTCGCCTACGTGTACCGGGCCACCGACGGGTTGTTCGTCAACCTCGCGATCGTTGCGGGCGGCTATGCGCGACCGTTCCCGTTCGAGCCGAACACGGCGCACGCCGACCGGTTCGCCGATGCGGCACTCGCCGCCCGGCGGGCGCACCTCGGCCTGTGGGGTGCGTGCAGCGGGTAGCGTGCCGCACATGTCGACGCTCGCCGAACGTCTCGGCCACGCCCCCGACACCCGCCTCGTCATCATCTCGTGCGACGACCTCGGCGCGAGCCACGCCGCCAACGAGGGTGTGCTGGGCGCGCTGCACCACGGTGTCGCCACGTGCGCCAGCCTGATGGTCCCTGCGCCATGGGCGCGCGACGCAGCATCTCGACTCGCCCCCACCGACGACGTCGGCGTGCACCTCACGCTCAACTGCGAGTACGAGCACTACCGCTTCGGGCCGATCACCCAGTCACCGAGCCTGCTGTCGGGCGAGGGCGGCTTCCCGCGGACGCTCGACGACCTGTGGGAGCACGCCGACCCCGGTGAGGTCCTGCGCGAGTGCCGTGCCCAGATCGAGCGGGCGATGGCGTGGGGTGTCGATGTCACCCACCTCGCACCGCACCTCTCACCCATCATGCTGCGGCCCGAGTTCTTCGGCGTCTACCTCGACCTTGCCGCCGAGTACGAGCTGCCCATCCGCCTGCCGAGCACCATCACCGCCGAGCAGGCCGGGTTCCCGTTCCGGCGCATTGCCGCCGACGACGGTGTCCTCTTCCCCGATCACTTCGACCACGACTGGCGCGCCGGCAGTCGCGAGCGCGTCTACGACGCGATCCGCTCGCTGCAGCCCGGCGTCACCGAGATCCATGTGCAGCCGGTCATCGACACACCCGAGGTGCGCGCCCTGACGGCGTCGGCCCCGCTGTGGATCGACGACTACGAGCTCGTCACGACCGATGCCATGCTGCGCCGGCTGCTCGACGAGTCGGGTGCGGTGCGCATCGGGTACCGGCAGTTGCGCGACGCGATGCGCGCCGGCCTCGCCGGCTGACCGCCGCCGCCGTCACGTTCGGACGGCACTCCCGAGATGAATATTCAGCGGACGCTGACCGCTCCGCAGGCGCCACCGCCGCCACAGGGTTCGACGTTTCGATTCGACCAACAGCCTGTCAAT
>JBMSSR010000181.1:0-5623 GCA_049424465.1 Ilumatobacteraceae bacterium | reverse complement strand
CGCCGACGTGTCCACCGGCGGCATCGGCAAGGACAACGACTGGACGCTCACGATCGTTCGTACCGAACTGGGCGAGGAGGTCGTCTCGCGCATGATCGCCGCCGGGGTCATCGAGGCACGGCCCGCGCAGGAGGACGAGGTGGCGATGAAGCTGCTGCGCACGCTCAGCATCGTCAGCCGGCGCCGCTGGCCCGAGTGGGCCGACCGCGCGCCGACGGTCGGCGTGCCGCCGCCGAAGAAGAAGGCCGACGGCAGCGCCCCGGCCGCGCACTGAGACACCGAATGGGCACCACCCCGTCCGCCCCGGACGACCCGACGACCGGCGCGCCCGGTCACGCCGAGCAGTTCGTCCGAGACAGCGGCGCGCAGCTCGACTTCTCGGGGGCGATGAGCTACGGCGACTACCTGCACCTCGACGAGGTCCTCGGCGCGCAGCACGAGCGCTCGGGCGCGCACGACGAACTGCTGTTCATCGTGCAGCACCAGACGAGCGAACTGTGGATGAAACTGCTGCTGCACGAACTGCGCTCGTCGATCGGCCGCATCGCCGCCGACGACCTGCCGCCCGCGTTCAAGATGCTCAGCCGCGTCAGCCGCATCATGGAGCAACTGGTGCACGCCTGGGACGTGCTGTCCACGATGACGCCCACCGAGTACGCGTCACTGCGTCCTGCGCTCGGCAACAGCAGCGGCTTCCAGAGCTTCCAGTACCGGTGCATCGAGTTCGCCTGCGGCAACAAGAACCCGGCGATGATCGAGCCGCATCGCCACCACCCCGACCGCCTCGCTGCAGTACAGGCCGCGTTCGACGCACCGTCGCTGTACGACGAGGCGCTGCGGCTGGTCGCACGGCGCGGCGTCGAGGTGCCCGACGAGGTGCTGCACCGTGACGTCACCACCCCGTACACGGCGCACCCCGGTGTCGAGGCCGCATGGATGCAGGTGTACCGCGACCCCACTGCGCACTGGGACCTGTACCAACTGGGCGAGGAACTCGCCGACCTCGAGGACGCGTTCCGGCTGTGGCGCTTCCGCCACCTCACGACCGTGCAGCGCATCATCGGCGTCAAGCAGGGCACGGGCGGCACGTCGGGTGTCGGCTATCTGCGCACCATGCTCGACGTCGTGCTGTTCCCCGAGGTCTGGTCGATGCGCACGTCGCTCTGAGCGTCGCGCACCCACCCGTCGCACGACAGGCCCGACGACGGCGGCAGCGATAGGTTCCTCACTGCAATGTCGCGCCCGAAGACCTCCCCCACTCCCCCCACCCTGGTGCTGCTCGTGCGCCACGGCCAGACCCCCACGACCGGCAAGGTGCTGCCCGGCCGAGCACCCGGTCTGCACCTCGCCGACGCCGGCCGCGAGCAGGCCGAGCGTGCCGCAGCGCGTCTCGCCGAACTGCCGAAGGTCGACGCCATCTACGCCTCGCCGCTCGAGCGGGCGCGAGAGACCGCCGCGCCCATCGCTGCGGCGCGCAGGCTCCGCGTCCGCATCGACCGCGGCCTGCTCGAGTGCGATTTCGGCGACTGGACCGGTGGCGAGCTGTCCAAGTTGTCCAAGCTCCCCGAGTGGCAGACCGTGCAGCGGGCCCCCAGTACGTTCACCTTCCCCGGCGGCGAGAGCTTCACCGCGATGCAGACCCGCATCGTGTCGGCGGTCGACCGCATCCGCACGACCCACCCAGGTGGCGTCGTCGTGTGCGTGTCGCATGCCGACCCCATCAAGGCGCTCGTCGCACACGCGATGGGGACGCACATCGACCTGTTCCAACGCATCGTCATCAGCACGTGCAGCATCACGGCGATCGCCTACGGCGCCGGCGTACCCGTCGTGCTGACGGTCAACTCCACCGGTGGTTCGCTCGCCGACCTGAGGCCGTCGTGACCGTCTGGTTCGACTTCGACGAGGTCGATGCGTTCACCGTCGGCACGGTGGGCCGACCCGGCGCACGGACCTTCTTCCTGCAGATCCGACGCGGCGGCACGCACGTGACCGTGAAGTGCGAGAAGCAGCAGGCTGCCGCCATCGCCCAGTACCTGCGTCGCGTGCTCAGTGACCTGCCCGAGCCCACCGAACGGCCGATGCCGGGCGCGATGGAGCTGACCGACTCGTTCGAGTCGGCGTTCGTGCTCGGCCCGGTCGGCCTCGGGTACAACCGCGAGAGCGACACCGTCCTCGTGCAGCTCGACGAGGTGCCTCTCGTCGACGAGGACGACGAGCCGGTCGAGACCGACGACGAGGACGACGACCTCAGCCACGTGCGCCTGCTGCTCACCCGCAGCCAGGCAGCGGCGTTCTGCGCACGTGCCGACGAGATCGTCGCGGCCGGTCGCGCCACCTGCCGCTGGTGCTCGCGACCCATCGATCCCGACGGCCACGCATGTCCGCGGATGAACTGAGCCGGCTCCACCTGCTGCAGACGGCCGAACTCGACATCGAGGGCCGGATGCCGTGGAGCAGCAACGCCACCTTCCTCGCCACGCTGACGGTCGACGGCGAGGCGCGCGGGCAGGCCGTGTACAAACCGCTGCGCGGCGAGCGACCGCTGTGGGACTTCGAACCGGGTCTGCACCGCCGCGAGGTCGCCGCCTACCGCCTGAGCGCGGCGATGGGCCTCGACGTCGTGCCGCCCACGGTGTTGCGTGACGGACCGTTCGGCGAGGGCAGCCTCCAGTGGTTCGTCGACGTCGACCACTCGCAGCACTACTTCACCATCTACGAGACGCGCGAGGACGTGCACGACCAGATGCGGTCGATCGCGGTGTTCGACGTGCTCGCCAACAACACCGACCGCAAGAGCGGGCACGTCCTCATCGACGGCGACGGCCACCTGTGGGGCATCGACAACGGGCTGTGCTTCGCTGCCGAGTTCAAGCTGCGCACCGTCGTGTGGGAGTTCGGTGGCGAGGCCATTGCACCTGCGCTGCTCGAGGCCGTCGCACGGGTCGCCGCCGAGGTGCCGGTCGAGGTCGCCGAACTGCTGGCCGACGACGAGGTCTCGGCGATCGCCGAGCGGGCCGCCGACCTGCTGCTCGACGGCACGTTCCCCGTCGACCACACCGGCCGTCGCTACCCGTGGCCCCTCGTGTGACAGGGTGAGCCGCGCATGACCGACCCGGGCGACCACGCCGCCACGGGGCACGACAGCAGCCACGACCCGCTCGAGGACGCAGCCGACCTCGACGTGCTGGTGCACCGCGCCGACCTCGACGGACTCGTCCGGCTGCTCGACGCACGCGGTGCGGCCCACGACTGGGCCGGTGTGCTCGAAGCCCGTGACCGGGCCCGCGCTGCGCTGTCCTCCGGCCGGCAGCTGTGGCCCGTCGCAACACTTGCCGAGTACCGGCTCGCACTGTGGGCGCCGCCCGAGTGGGCCGCTCGGGTGCTCGACGACGAGAGCGGCCGGTTCACCATCGGCCCGCTCACCGAGGTGGCGGCCCAGCGCCACACCTTCGCCGACCTGGCACCGCACGTGCACGAGCCGCACCGCCTCGGTCTGCTCGCCCACGAACGTGCCCTGCGCGGCGAGGCCATCCCGCCGTCGACACCCGACCCGTTCGAGATCCCGTTCGACCGGCAGCCATGGGAGCCGACGTACGCACTCGCCACGTACTCCGACGACGGCATCGACGACCCGCCGCCCGCCACACCGGTCACCTACGACGCAGCGGCCGTCCCGTTGCCGCACGACGCCGAGGTACTCGACGACGACCTCGTCGAGTCGGCCGTGCGTCAGTTGTTCGACACATGGACCGCGGCCTCGAACGGGCGCGTCGACGTCTGCTGCGTCGAGGGCAGCGCAGCGCACGCCGTGGGTGCCCTCGGCGTTCCCTCGGCACGACTCGTCACGCTCCCCGCTGCCGACGCGCTCGCATGGCTGTCGTGGGCGGGCGCCACCGGCGCGGCACAGGGTCGGCGGCGCGGCGCCGCATCGGGACGCTTCGCTGCGTGGTGGCTGCTCGCCGCGCTGGGCGACCTCGTCGACGACTGGCCGCCGCACCCCGACGAGCTCGGCGAGGTGGCACAGCGGCTGCGCTGGTGGTGGTGGGATGCGGGCGAGCCGTCGCTCGGCTGGGCCGTGCACCTGGCCGTCGAGGACCCCGACGAGGGCATCGCCTGGGCGGTCAGCGCGCACGACGCTCGCTGATCGAACGCGACGCCGCGCCACATCCATCCCGAAAACGCCAGAAGGGGCGCCGGTCGCCCGACGCCCCTCCGTATGGCAGTGGAGAACTCAGCCGCGAGCGCCGAGTGCCTCGATCAGCTTGGGCAGGATCTTGTCGGCGTCACCGACGATGCCCAGGTCGGCGATGCCGAAGATCGGGGCTTCCTTGTCCTTGTTGATCGCGATGATGTTCTTCGAGCCCTTCATGCCCACCATGTGCTGGGTGGCGCCCGAGATACCGACCGCGATGTACACGCCCGGCTTGACGACCTTGCCGGTCTGGCCGACCTGGTAGCTGTACGGCACCCAGCCGGCGTCGACGATGGCGCGGCTGGCGCCCGGGGCGCCCTTCAGCAGCTTCGCCAGCGACTCGATGCGCTCGTACTTGGCCGCCTCGCCGAGGCCACGTCCACCCGACACGACGATGGCTGCCTCGTCGAGCTTGGGGCCGCTGGTCTGCTCGACATGCACTGCGTGCACCGTCGCCGTACCCGTGGCGCCCAGGTCGGGGACCGGTGCGGCCGTCACGCCGGCGGCGGCACCGCCCGACGGCTCGGCGACGAAGCTCTTCGGGCGGAACGCGGCGAGGTAGGGCGCCGAGCCCGAGAACGTCGTCGTGACCAGCGTGTTGCCGCCGAAGATCGGCGTCGTGACACTGACCGCACTGCCCTCGACGCTGATGTCGATGCTGTTCGTGAGCACGGTGCGGTCGAGCTTGACCGACAGGCGGCTCATCACGTCGCGACCCTCGTAGCTCTGCGGGAACATGATGAGGTCGGGCGAGTCACCACCGTCGATGACGGCCTTCATGGCCGCCGACACGGCGACGCCGGGCAGGCGACCGGCGAGGTCACCCGTGGCGTACACCTTGGAGGCGCCGTACTCGCCGAGCGCCGCGGCCACCGACGCGCCATCGGCGCCGACGAATGCGGTGACGGTGCCGAGCGTGCGCGCCTTGGAGAGCAGCTCGAGCGTCGCGCTGGTGGGCGCGCCCTGTGCCTGTTGTGCGAAGACCCAGATGTTCATGTCGATGCCTTCCTCAGATGACCTTCAGGTTCTCGAGGAACGTCACGATGCGGGCGTGGCCCTCACCGTCGTCCTCCACGATCTCACCGGCGGCACGGGCCTCGGCCTGCGCGACCTTGGTGATGGACTGACCCGCACCTGCCCAGCCGACCGGGCTGATGCCCAGGTCGCCGGCGGTGACGGTGTCGATGGGCTTGGCCTTGGCGGCCATGATGCCCTTGAAGCTCGGATAGCGGGGCTCGACCACGCCGGCGGTGACGCTGATGACCGCCGGCAGCGGGCAGGTGACCTCGTCGTAGCCGGCCTCGGTCTGGCGGTCGACCTTCAGGGTGCCGCCGTCGACGACGACCTTCTTGGCGAAGGTGACCGATGGCAGGCCGAGCACCTCGGCGAGCTGCTCGGGCACGGTGCCCGTGTAGCCGTCGCTCGACT
>JBMSSR010000180.1:0-5672 GCA_049424465.1 Ilumatobacteraceae bacterium | reverse complement strand
GATGGCCGGTCGGCCGTACGAGGCCGGCGGGATCAAGGTCAGCGTCGCCGCCACCCGCGGTGCGTCCGACACCGAGCTTGCGTCTCTTGCGGCTGAGCGCCGAGCCGAGGCTCGCCGTGCCGGCATCACCTCACTCGAGATCAAGTCGGGCTACGGCCTCGACGTGCACCACGAGCACCGCTGCCTCGCGATCGCCGGTGAGTTCACCGGTGACACGACCTTCCTCGGTGCGCACCTCGTGCCCGCAGAGTTCGAGGGCCGGACCGACGACTACGTCCACCTGGTGTGCCACGAGATGCTCGCCGCGGTCCGGCCGCACAGCCGGTGGGTCGACGCATTCTGCGAGGTGGGGGCCTTCGACGCCGACCAGAGCCGGGCCGTGCTCGAGGCGGGTCGCGATGCCGGTCTCGGCATGCGGCTGCACGCCAACCAACTGGGGTACGGCCCGGGTGTACAGCTCGCGGTCGAGCTGGGCTGCGCCTCGGCCGACCACTGCACGTACCTGACTGACGACGACGTCGAGGCACTGGCGGGCGGCACGACCGTCGCGACGTTCTTGCCGGCTGCCGACTTCAGCACGCGACAGCCGTACCCCGATGCGCGGCGTGTCATCGATGCAGGGGCGACGGTCGCCATCGCGACCAACTGCAACCCGGGGAGCAGCTACACGACCGCGATGTCGTTCTGCATCGCGATCGCCGTGCGCGACATGCGGATGACCCCCGAGGAGGCGCTGCTGGCAGCGACCGTCGGGGGAGCGCAGGCACTGCGACGAGACGACATCGGACGCGTCTCGCCCGGCATGTCGGCTGACATGGTCGTACTCGATGCCCCGTCGTACACCCACCTCGTGTACCGACCGGGTGTGCCCCTGGTGCACACCGTCATCGAGCGGGGTGTTGTCGTGGTCGACGACCGTCGATCAGTCGCCGTCGTGACGACGACGGGGCGCGGCGAATGACCGCTGCACTGCCGTTCCGCCGTGCAGTGCCCGGCCTGCTGGTGGCGCTCGCGGTGGCCGTCGTCGGCTACTTCATCCACGAGCGTGTCGGCGCCGTCTCGCCGCACGTCATCGCGGTCGGGCTGGGCGTCGTCGGGGCGACGTTCGGCCGTGTCGAACCGGTGCTGGTACCCGGTCTGCGGATGGCGGCCAAGAAGGTGTTGCGCATCGGCATCGTCGTGCTCGGGTTCCGCCTGTCGCTCGGCGAGCTGGGCGAGCTCGGCCCGCGCGCGCTGGTGTCGGTCCTCGTCGTCGTGGCGGCGACGTTCCTCGGCACGCAGTGGCTCGCCCGCCGCATGGGTATCGGCCCCGGCCTCGGCCTGCTGCTCGCGACGGGCTACAGCATCTGCGGTGCGTCGGCGATCGCCGCGGTCGAGCCGTTCGCCGACGCGTCCGAGGAGGAGGTTGCGTACTCGATCGCGCTGGTGACGCTGTGCGGCACCCTCGCCATCGTCGTACTGCCACCGCTGGGCACGCTGCTCGACCTCTCGCCGCACGACTTCGGCGCATGGGTGGGCGCGTCGGTGCACGACGTCGGACAGGTGGTTGCGGCAGCATCGACGCACGGCGAGGAATCGCTGAAGGTGGCGACGATCGTCAAGCTCGTGCGAGTGGCACTGCTCGCACCGCTGCTGGCGATGATCGCGATCTCGCGGCGTCGCAATGCCCAGCCCGTGGCCGAGGGCGCGAAGCGTCCGCCGATCGTGCCGCTCTTCATCGTGCTGTTCCTCGTCGCCGTGGCGGTGCGCTCGAGTGGGATCGTGCCTGCCGACCACGAGAAGGCGGTGTACGGCCACGTCAAGGACCTCGAGACGGTGTTGCTCGCCATGGGTCTGTTCGGTCTCGGCAGCAACGTCAATCTGCGCTCGCTGCGCCGCGTCGGTGGTCGTCCGCTTGCGCTCGGCCTCGCCAGCTGGGCGCTGGTCGCGCTGGTCTCGATCGTCGCCGTGTCGGTCGTCGGGGGCTCGTGACCGGCCACTAGGGTGCCAACGTGGCGCGGACCCCTGATCTCGAGCGTCGGCAGGAACTGCTCGACCGCATCGTCGTGTATCTCGCCCACAACGGCCTCGCCCAGGCCACGTTGCGGCCGATGGCCCGGTCGCTCGACGTCAGCATCAACCGCCTCGTGCACCACTTCGGCACCAAGGAGGAACTGCTCGCGGCGGCGATGACGCGGGCGATGGAGCAGCAGCTCGAGGTGCAGGAGCACTGGCTCGCCCGCTCGCCCGGCACCACGATGGTCGAGATCTACCGCAAGTGGTGGAAATGGATCAACGCCTCGCCGCTGAATCTCGCGATCACCCGGCTCAACTACGAGGCAGCAGCGCTCGACCCGGCGGTCACCGGCCTGACCGGCGAACTGCGCGCGGACCAGATCGGCGCGTGGCGCCTCGTCGGCGAGCGACGATTCGAGGCAGAGGGGCTGTCGCACGAGCAGGCCGCGATGGAGGCGGCGCTGGCCAAGGCGACGTTCACCGGCCTGGTGATGGACCTCTTCGCCACCGGCGACCGAGCGCGCGTGACGCGCAGTTTCAACGAGTTCATCGAGCGGCTCGCGGCGCGCCTCGACGAGTGCCGCGCCGCACGGGTATGAGCCGCGTGGTGCAACCGAACCCGCTGCTGCCCGCGCTGCGCGGGGCGTTCGCCGACCGAGCGGACGCGTTGACGGCGTCGGGGACCGCCTGGTCGTGGGAGCGGCTCGCCGCAGTCGTCGACGCCACGGCGCGCCGCCTCGGCGATCGACCTGTGGTGGCGGTCGAGGCCACGCCGACGCTCGACACGATCGTGGCGGTGCTGTCATGCCTGGCGGCCGGAGTCGCGGCAGTGCCGGTGCCACCCGATGCAGGCCCCGTCGAGCGCGAACACATCCTGCGCGACTCGGGTGCCGTGCCGATGCCCGACCTCGCGTGGGACGCCACGGCGCCCGATCCGCTGCCCGAGCCGCCCGAATCGTCGACCGGGCTGATCATCTACACCTCGGGCACCACCGGTCCGCCGAAGGGTGTCGTGCTGTCGCGAGGCGCGCTCGCCGCGGCGGTCGACGGCCTTGCCACGGCGTGGCAGTGGGGACCGCACGACACACTCGTGCACGGCCTGCCGCTGTTCCACGTGCACGGCCTGGTGCTCGGTGTGCTCGGCGCGCTGCGCAATGGAAGCGCGCTGGTGCACACCGGCCGCCCGACCGCCGAGTCGTACGCCGCGACCTCGGGCCACGGGACGCTGTACTTCGGTGTGCCGACGGTCTGGGGCCGCGTGTGCGACGTCGAGTCCGCAGCGCAGTCGCTGTCCGGCGCACGGTTGCTCGTGTCGGGCAGTGCGCCGCTGCCCGTGCCGGTGTTCGAGCGACTGCAGTCGCTGACCGGCCATGCCCCCGTCGAGCGCTACGGCATGACCGAGACGCTGATCACCCTGTCGACGCGTGCCGACGGCGAGCGTCGGCCCGGCTGGGTGGGGCTGCCGGTGGGCGCGACCCTGACGCGGTTGGTCGGCGACGACGGGGAAGTCGTCGCCCACGACGGTGAGACCATCGGCGAACTGCACGTCGCCGGCCCGTCGATGTTCGATGGGTACCTCGGCCGTGCAGAGACCACGAAGGCATCGTTCGACGGCGAGTGGTTCCGGACGGGCGACGCCGCGGTCATCGACCGCGACGGGTTCCACCGCATCGTGGGCCGCCAGTCGATGGACATCATCAAGACGGGGGGCTTCAAGGTGGGTGCCGGTGAGGTCGAGACGGCGCTGATGGGCCACCCGTCCGTGCGCGAGGTGGCAGTCGTGGGGGTGCCCGACGACGACCTCGGCGAGCGCATCGTCGCAGTGGTCGTGGCCGACGGTACGGTCGACCCGAGCACGCTGCAGCAGCACGTCGCCGACACGCTGTCGGTGCACAAGCGACCCCGTGAGGTGCGCCTGGTCGACGAACTGCCGCGCAATGCGATGGGCAAGGTGCAGAAGCACCTGCTGCGCTGATCCCTGTCCGTCGACGCCCAGACCGCAGTCCGCTCACTACCCCTAGGGGTATAGTGACGACATGGAACTGCCCGAGGACACCACCACCGACCTCGTCCGCCGCCTCGCCCGCATCGAGGGTCAGGTGCGTGGCCTGCAGGCCATGATCAAGGAAGGCCGCGAGTGCCGCGAGATCGTCGCCCAGTTGTCGGCCGCCGGCAAGGCGCTCGACCAAGTGGGCTTCAAGCTGCTCGCGACTGGGATGGCGACGTGCTTGAGCGACCCCAAGAAGGCTGCGGCGCAGGGCTTCGACCCCGACGAGGTCGAGAAGCTCTTCCTCAAGCTGGCCTGACGGCCTCGTCGGGGTCCTGCCGTTCGGGAAACCCGCTGAAGGCTCGCAGCATCCGGGCGTCCGCGGTGCGCTCGCCGTGCTCGTCACGCAGGGTCAGCGTGCGGGTCGAGCACGGTCGCGTGTGGTCGCGGTGAAGTGCCCACACGCTGAACAGCGGCGGGCGGCCGGCGCGGGGAATGACGACGAACTCGTCGGTGAGGTGCAGACCGGCAGACGACGCCGCTGCGTGCAACCGGTGCGCCGCGTCTGCGTCGCCGCAGACCACCAGGTGGCCGTCACCGGCCAGCAGCGGTGCGCCGGTCTCGACGTAGGCCTCGATGCCGCCGCGGGTCTCGACACGGGCACGAGTGCGCTGCTCGTCGTCGGCGTGTGACGCAGTCCCCGGCGGGAAGTACGGCGGGGTCCCGGTGACGAGGTCGTACGGCGGTCGCGCTGACGCGCGGGTCGCGACCTCGCGGAAGTCGCCGTGGTGAATGCGGACCCTCTCGCCGATCCGTGCATGCGCCGCGTTGTGCGCAACGTTGCGCCGCAGCAGCTCGAACGACACGTCCTGCACCTCGATGCCGTCGAGGGCGGCCCCGGGCAGCGACCACGCGAGGTGCAGCAGCACCGAGCCGAGCCCGCACCCGAGGTCGAGGACCCGTTCGGGCGCCGGACACACCTCGAGCGCTGCCCACGCGGTGATGACGTCGTCGGACGAGAAGCGGTGGCCCTTGCGCCGCTGGAACACCGACACGTCGGTGGTGAGCCGGTCGAGGGTCAGGTCGGTGAGCAGTTCGTCGTGGTGGTCGCCGGAGCGCCCGTCGGCGTCGGCCACGGGTCAGACGACGATGTTGACGGTGCGGCCGGCGACGACGATGACCTTCTTCGGTGCGGCGCCGCCCAGACTCGACTGCACGCGCTCGTCGGCCAGCGCAGCGGCCTCGACGACGCCGTTGTCGGCATCGGCGGGCACCGTGATGCGGGCACGCACCTTGCCGTTGACCTGCACCGGGTACTCGACGGTGTCGCTGACGAGGTAGGACGGGTCGGCAACGGGGAACGGCGCATGCGTGATGGACGTGGTGTGGCCGAGTCGCTGCCACAGTTCCTCGGCCATGTGCGGGGCGAACGGGCCGACCATCGTCACCAGCGCGTCGGCGAGCGCGGTCGGGCACCCGCCGAGCTTGGTGAGGTGGTTGTTCAGCTCGATGAGCTTCGCGATCGCCGTGTTGAACCGCAGGTGGTCGAGTTCGTCACGGACCGCGGCAATGGTGCGGTGGAGGACCCGCAGTGTCTCGGTGTCGGGCCCGCCAGGCAGGGTGCGCACCGCGCCCGTGTCCTCGTCGATGACGTTGCGCCACACGCGCTGCAGGAAGCGGTGGACGCCGA
>JBMSSR010000179.1:0-5695 GCA_049424465.1 Ilumatobacteraceae bacterium | reverse complement strand
GCCGCGCCGGGCGGCCAGCACCAGGCCGGTCAGGGCCAGCCCCACGGCCACCAGCACCTGCGGGGAGCCAAGCACGCCGACCGGGGCAACTTCCTCCGAGGTCTGGCTACCGACGGCCAGGGCGGCCCCTTTGAGCAGTGCCCCGAGCCGACCGCCCCAGGCATCCAGGGTCCACGGGTCGCCGCCGACGTACCGGGCAGTCAGTTGGTCCTCGTCGACCGTGCGGCGCACGCAGCACACCTCGAGCAGCCGGCTGTGGTGACGCGCGCGATCGAGACGTTCATCGCGGGCGGCTGACGCGCGTCGGGCCCACCGGCCCGCGGTCGCGGTCGGCCGAGCAGCTGTCTCGGCTCAGCCGGCGACAGCGATGCCGAGGGCCGTCAGCAGACCGGTGATCAGTTGCGCGCGACCGGTCGCGCCGAGGACGGCGATCAGCTGCACACCGGACGCGCCGTCGAGCACCTTGCCGATGGCGGGCCACGCTGCGAGGACACCCAGCAGACCGAGCGCGGCGAGGGGCCGGTCCGCGATCGCGATGACGAGCACCAGCACCATGGCAGCTCCCACGAGCGACGCGTAGAGCACCCGGGTGCGCCGGTCGCCCAGTCGCACGGCCAGTGTGCGCTTGCCGACCTCGCGGTCGGTGGGAATGTCGCGCAGGTTGTTGACCACGAGCAATGCACACGCGAGACACCCGGCGGCGCAGCCGGCGAGCCATGCCACCGCCGTGACCGACTCGGCGACGACGTACGCCGAACCTGCCGTCGCCACGAGGCCGAAGAAGACGAACACGAACACCTCGCCCAGCCCGAGGTAGCCGTAGGGCCGCGGGCCACCGGTGTAGAACCACGCGGCAAGGATCGCTGCGGCACCGACGACGAGCAGCCACGGTGTCGTGACGAGCGCAAGGACGAGGCCGGCCACCGCGGCGACGAGGAACGACAGCAGCGCAGCGCGCTTGACCGCAGACGCCGGGGCCAGTCCGCTCGCGACGAGTCTCGTCGGCCCCACCCTCACCTCGTCGGTGCCGCGCACACCGTCGCTGTAGTCGTTGGCGTAGTTGACGCCCACCTGCAGGGCGAGGCTGACCACCAGTGCCGGCACGGCCCGCCACCAGACGTGCACCGGTTCGCCCACGGCCGAGGCCACACCCAGCGCCACCGGTACGACAGCAGCAGGGAGCGTGCGGGGGCGGGCACCGGCGATCCATCGGTTCATGCCCACATCTTCGCCCATAGCCTCGTGCCATGGCGCGACTGGTGGCGATCGACCTGCCCGGGGGCAGTGCGTTCGTCGACGCACTGCAGCGCGCGTGGGACGACGGTGACGCCGTGTTGCCCCTCGATCGTCGCCTGCCCGCCGCGGCACGGGCCGCAGTGCTCGAGGCGATGGCGCCCTCGATCGTGGTCGACGAGCACGGTGCACATGCACTGGCCGGACGCCCGGTCGAGGCGGGTGATGCACTCGTCGTCGCCACCAGTGGTTCGACCGGCACGCCCAAGGGTGTCGTGCTCACCCACGATGCAGTGCGCGCGTCGGCCGACGCCACCAGCCGACGCCTCGGTACCGACCACCGCGACATCTGGCTCGCCTGCCTGCCGCTCAGCCACGTCGGTGGGCTCTCGGTCGTCACACGCGCGCTGCACACCGGCGCAGGCCTGCGCGTGCACGACGGGTTCGACGCTGCCGCGGTCGAGGACGCTGCCCGCGCCGGTGTCACCGCAGTGTCACTCGTGGCCACCGCGCTCGCGCGCGTCGATCCGTCCCTGTTCCGCGTCATCGTGCTCGGTGGGTCTCGACCGCCGACGGTCGTGCCGCCCAACGCCCACACCACCTATGGGCTCACCGAGACCGGGAGCGGCGTGGTCTACGACGGGCGGCCGCTCGACGGCGTCGACGTGCGCATCGACGAGTCCGGCCACATCGCGCTGCGCGGCCCGATGCTGCTGCGCTGCTATCGCGACGGCACCGACCCGCGCACGGATGACGGCTGGCTGCCCACGGGTGACGCAGGTCGGTGGCTGCCCGACGGACGGTTGCACGTCGACGGTCGGGTCGGCGACCTCATCATCACCGGTGGCGAGAACGTGTGGCCCGATCCCGTCGAGGCGGTGCTGGCGACGCACCCGCACGTTCGCGAGGTGGCCGTCGCCGGTGTCGCCGATCCCGAGTGGGGCCAGCGCGTCACCGCATGGGTGGTCCCCGAGGGTGACCCGCCATCACTCGCCGACTTGCGCGCGCTCGTCGCCGAGGTGCTGCCGACGTTCTGCGCGCCAAAGGTCGTGCACGTGGTCAGCCACCTGCCGAGAACCGCGCTGGGCAAGGTGCAGCGACACCACCTGTCGGAACCACCCGCCCACTAGGGTGCGCGCCATGGACCGCCCGACCACGCGCCTGCCGCGTGCGTACTGGCGGCTGTTCGCTGCGAGCGGCGTGTCCAATGTGGGTGATGGCGTGCTCGTCGCTGCGTTGCCGCTGCTGGCTGCGCGCATCACTGACAGCGAGTTCTCCGTCGGCCTCGTCTCGGCGTTCTTCACCGTGCCGTGGCTGCTGCTCAGCCTGCCCGCCGGCGCGCTCATCGACCGCAGTGACCCGCGCCGCGTCATGCTCCTCACCGACACCTACCGCGCCGTCCTCGTCGGCGCGCTCGCGGTCGTCGCAGCGGTCTCCGACCTGCACGTCTGGATGCTCTGGGCACTCGCACTCGGTCTCGGTGTCGGTGAGGTCTTCTTCGACAGCGCGTCGCAGGCCATCGTGCCCGCGGTCGTCGATGCGTCGGGGCTCGAGCGCGCCAACGGCTGGCGCTACTCGGCCGAGCTCGTCGGCAACACGTTCCTCGGGCTGCCGGTCGGCAGCGTGCTCTTTGCCGTCGCGGTGTGGCTGCCGTTCGGTCTCGACGCAGTGTCCTTCGTGGTCGCAGCGCTGCTCGTGGCCACCCTCCCCCGTCGCCTGCGCAGCACCACGCCGTCACCGACCGGATCGCTCGGTTCCGAGATCCGCGACGGGGTGCGGTGGCTGCGCGGCCACGGCATGCTGCGCGACCTCGCCCTTGCGCTCGCGGTCACCAACCTCGCGTTCGCCCTGATCGAGAGCACGCTCGTGCTGTACCTCACCCGCGAGATCGGCCTCGACGAGCGCTACTTCGGTGCCGTCGTCGCGATCATGGGCGCCGGTGGCGTCGTCGCCGGCGTCCTGAGCGGGCGGGTTGTCGACGCGCTCGGCCGGAGGTGGACGATCGTGCTCGTGTCCGCACTCCCGGTGGCCACGATGGCCGCGCTCGCGGGCGCTGATCGGCCGTGGGAGGTCGTTGCGCTCGCGACGCTGCAGGCGATGCTGACCACCGTGTGGAGTGTCGTCGCGGTGTCGCTGCGCCAGCAGCTGGTCCCCGACGAGTACTTCGGTCGGGTCAACGGCGTCTACCGCTGGCTGTCGTGGGGCGCCATGCCGATCGGTGCCGCACTCGGCGGGGCACTGGCCCAGGGGGCCGGACTGCGCAGCCCCTACGTGGTGGGGGCATGGCTGCTGGCGGCGGCAGCCGTCTTCGTGATCGCCCGGGTCGCGCCATTCGTCCCCGAGCGCACTCCCGCCGCCCACACGTCGGCGTGACGAGCGGTCAGTCGGTGGTGACGCCAGGGTCGTCGTCGCTCGGCACGTGCTCGAGCGTCACCTTGACGCGTCGCACGCGGCGACCCTCGACCTCTGCGGCAGAGAAGCGCCACCCGTCGCGGACCACCGACTCGCCCTCCTCGGGGACGTGCTCGAGGGTGCCGAACAGGAATCCACCGACCGTGTCCCAGTCGTCGTCGGGCAGCTCGGTCCCCAGCAGGTCGTTGAGGTCGCCGATCGACATCCCGCCGTCGACCAGGTAATCGCCGTCGGCGAGGTGCTCGACCTCGGCCTCCTCCTCGTCGTGCTCGTCGACGATCTCGCCGACGAGCTCCTCGAGGCAGTCCTCGAGCGTCACGAGACCCGCCAGTGCGCCGTACTCGTCGGCGACGAGCGCGAGGTGGAACTTCTCGGACTGCATCTCGCGCATCAGCCGGCTGACCGGCTTGTTCTCGGGCACGATCGCCACCTGGCGCAGGTAGTCGCGCACGGACTGGTCGCCCTCGCCGCGCCGTTCGGCCTGCATGAGGTCCTTCGCGTAAGCGATGCCGAGCACGTCCTCGTGGGCATCGCCGTCGGTCTGCAGCACTGGCAGGCGGCTGTAGCCGTGCTCGATCGCGATATCGAGTGCCGATGTGACCGTTGCGTCGTGCGGCACGGTGACGATGTCGGGCCGCGGCACCATGATCTCGCGGGCAACGGTGTCGCCGAACTCGATGATGCTCTCGATGAGCTCGCGCTCCTGCTCCTCGATCACCATGTCCTCGGCCGCGACCTCGACGATGCCGAGCAGTTCCTGTTCGCTGACGAACGGGCCCTGCTCGAGGCCCTTGCCGCGGACGATGACGTTGGTGAGGCCGATGAGCGATCGCGACACCCAGCGCAGCGGCGGGAACGCGACCAGCGCCAGGACAGGTCGCGCCGACAGCAGCGCCGCCTTCTGCGGATAGAGCACGGCGTACGTCTTGGGTACCGCCTCGGCCAGCACGAAGAAGACGACGACGTTCAGCACGACACCGACGACGACGCCCAGCGCGCCGAACAGTCGATTGGCGACGATCGAGGTGAGTGTCGCCTGCACGATCTGGAACAGGTTGACCATGAGCAGCAACGGGTTGACCCACCGCTCGGGCTCGTCGACCAGGCGCTTGAGCGCCCGCCCGCTGCGCACACCCTTCTCGGCGAGTGAGTTGGCGCGCGGCCGGGTGATGCGGGACAGCCCCATCTCGGCGACCGACAGGAAGACGAGCGCGATCAGCAGCACGACGATCGCGACGACCATCAGCAGGTCGATGTTGGTGAACGAGGCGGCAATCACCCGTCGTTGCCCTCCGGGTCGGTGTCCGCGGCGGTGCTGGCACCACCGCCAACGACGTCGAGGTCGTCGGCATGGTCGTGACGGAACACAGCGGGCGCCGGCCCGTGCCAGTGGTGTGCCTCGAGCAGCGCACGCTCGCGCTCGCGCATCCGCGCGGTGGCGGCCGGCTCGTCGTGGTCGTGGCCGAGCACGTGCAGCACCCCGTGCACCACCAACAGCGCCAGTTCGTCGTCGAGCGTGCCGGCGTGCGTGGGGGCCTGGGCCTGTGCGACCGCGGGACACACCACCACGTCGCCGAGGAGCAGCGGCATGTCAGCCGGGTCGGGGGGCGAGCGGTCGGGTCCACGGCTCGGGGGCTCGCCGTGCAACACCATCTCGGCCTCGGCGGCATCGATGGGGAACGACAGCACGTCGGTCGGGCCCTGCTTGCCCATGTAGGTCTCGTTCAGTTCGGCGATCTCGGTCTCGCCCACGAAGATGAGCGCCAATTCGGCGAGGCCGCGGATGCCCTCGGCGACCAAGACCTCGGTGGCGAGACGCTGCCACCGATCGATGTCGACCGGCACCGCCGACTGCTCGTCGGCACAGAACACCTCGGGCTCGCCGTCACCGCCGACACGCTGACGGCCGGCGAGGCGGGGTCGACCGCCGTCAGCCATGACGGCCACCGTCACGACCATGGCGCCGCGCATCGACACGGTCGGCCTCGGGCGGCGTCGCCCGCTCGTATGCGGCGACGATGTCGGCGACGATGCGGTGGCGCACGACGTC
>JBMSSR010000178.1:0-5746 GCA_049424465.1 Ilumatobacteraceae bacterium | reverse complement strand
CCCCCTTCGTCATTGTCGGACCGGGTGTTCGAACGGTTGCTCAGTCGAGTTTGACGATGCCCATCCTGACGGCGGTGAGCACCGCCTGCGTGCGGTCGCGTGCGTCGAGCTTCTCGTAGATCGAGGCGAGGTGGTTCTTCACCGTCTTCTGGCTGATGAACAGCTGCTCGGCGATCTCTGCGGTGCCGAGACCGTCGGCGACGAGCTGGAGCACCTCCTCCTCGCGGGCGGAGATGATGCCCTCGGGCGGGCGGTGTGCCTCGTGCAACATGGCCTGCGCGAGTGCCGGTGACATCGGACGGTTGCCGTCGGCAGCCAGTCGGATCGCGTCGACGACCTCGGACATCGACGAGTCCTTGGTGAGGTAGCCCACCGCGCCGGCCTTGAACGCCCGGTCGACGATGTCGCGGTCGATGTGCATCGTGAGCATCACCACGCGCATCCGTGCGTCGGCAGCGACGAGCTGTCGTGTGGCTGCAATGCCGTCGAGGTTGGGCATCGACACGTCCATCAGCACGACGTCGGGGTGGGTGGACAGCGCGAGCTTGACACCCTCGGCGCCGTCGCTGGCCTCGCCCAGCACCGTCACTCCCTCGCCCTCGAGGGCGCGGCGCAGGCCCTGTCGCAGCATGGTGTGGTCGTCGACGAGGAGCACGGAGAGGGTCATGGCTGGGGGGTTCCTTCGGTGACGGTACGGTCGAACGGGTCGACGCCGGGGTCGAGATCGGGGTCCTCGGCATGCCGCGGCACGGTGAGGCGGACCTCGGTGCCGCCCCCCGGCCGCGGGACCGCTGCGACGGTCGCACCGAGGCGCCCGGCGCGCTCGGTCATGCCGATGAGGCCGTAGCTGTCGGGTCGGGGTGACGTGGCATCGATGCCGACCCCGTTGTCGAGCACCGAGATGATGACCGTGAACGGCGTCTCGTCGGCGATGACCTCGATCTTCGAGCCGCCTGCGTGGCGCTCGGCGTTGACGATGGCCTCGCGGACGATCTGCCACACCTCGCGCTCGACGCCGAGCGGCAGTCGATCGCCGATCGAGAACCTGCTCTCGGTCTGCAGGCCGCTGCGCTGGGCGACCTGGTCGAGGAAGCCTGCTGCAGTCGATGCGAGATCGCGGTTTCGCTGCACCTCGGTGCGCAAGTCGAACAGGGTGTTGCGCACGTCCTTCACCGCCGTGGACACGTGGCCGCGCAGTTCGCGGAGCGCAGGGGCGACCTCGTCCTCGGGGTCGGTCAGCGAGATGGCGCGGTCGATCTCGAAGCCGATGAGCGCGAGCGACGAACCAATGTGGTCGTGCAGGTCGCGGGCGATTCGCGAGCGCTCCTCGTCGGCGGCGAGCGTCCTGATGCCGCGGAACATGCGGGCGTTGTCGATCGCGATGCCGAACGGCTCGCTGAGGCCGTGCACGACCTCGGACTGGTGCTCGCGATAGCCGCCGGACGAGTTGAACTCGACGGCGACCAGTCCGACCAGTGCACCCCGGGCCCGCAGCGCGACGTACAGGCCCGACCGGGCGATCGGGCTGATGCCGCGGCCGAGTGCCATGTCGTTGATGCGCACCGGTCGTGGCGAGTCGACAGCGGCGCGCAGGCCCATCGGCAGGCTGTCGAGCGCGAATCCGTCGCCGCGGATCGAGCCGATCGACCGGACGAGGTCGGCCTGGTCGTTGTCGATGACGTAGACCGCGATCGAGTCGTGGCGCAGCATTGTCCGAAGGCGGGCGATGGTCGAGTCGAGTACCTCGTCGAGGTCGAGCGATGTCGGCAGCGACTGGGCGACGCGCTGTAGCGAGAACAGCAGCGAGTTCGCCTCGGCGACCTGGCTGACCCGGTCGAGTGCCACCTGTTGCTGGCGCTCGGCGTCGAGGTACGCGAGGTGGGCGAGCCCGCTCGCGATCGCGATGAGCCCGAGCACCGCGCCCCAGAGCGCGCCGGCGCGCAGCGCCGACCCGACGCCGTCGAACGCGGCCTGCTGGGCGCTGACGGCGAGCACCGCTGCGCCGCTGACGTAGAGGCTGAACCGTCGTCCACCGGTGAACCCGGCGAACATGCTGATCGGCACGAACATCAGGGCCAGCGGCGAGCCCCAGTTGCCGGTGATGACGACCGCGAGGACCACGAACAACTGCTCGACGAGCAGGGAGAGGCGGAGTCGCTCGTCGTTGCGGAACGGCACGCTCAGATTCAGCGAGGCGAGCGTGTAGACCGCCCCGGCGGCCAGCAGCACGGCCAACTCCCACTCGCCGTGGGAGATCGGATGCACCGACTGGGCGAACGCACCGACGAGGGCCGCGACCCTGAAGGGCCAGACCGGGACCGTCCGCTCCTCGACGTCGGCGCCCATGTCGATGGCGACGTCGATGTCGGCCTCGGGAGCGGCCGGCGCCACCGTGTTCGCCGCGGAGGAGTCAGCGGTGGCGCGGACGGGCGCCTCGTCCGCCACGGGGTCGGCGACGAACGCTCGGTCGACGAGTGCTCGGTCTGCCACGGCCCGAAAACTATCCGAGACAGCGCCGCGACGGCCGACGGCCAGTGTGGGCATTCCGTCGGACCGGTGCGGTGGCGATACGGTCGCGAGATGCGACTCGTCGGGCTCACGGGTGGGATCGGGGCAGGAAAGTCGACGGTCAGTGCGGCGCTCGCGGCGAGGGGTGCCGTGGTCGTCGACGCCGATCAGGTCGCCCGTGACGTGCAGGCGCCGGGCTCGGCGGTGCTGGCGCGCATGGCCGAGCGGTTCGGGGCACAGGTGATCGACGCCGAGGGGGCGCTCGACCGTGCCGCAGTGGCGGCGATCGTGTTCTCCGACCCCGAGGCGCTCGCTGCGCTCAACTCGATCGTGCACCCTGCCATCGGCGCCGAGATGAACCGGCGGGTGCTCGAGCAGGCGTCGACCGATCGCCTCGTGGTCATGGACGTCCCGCTGCTGACCGAGAACCCGCGGGAGGGACTGCAGGGGATCATCGTGGTCGACGTGCCCGTCGAGGTGCAGGTGCAGCGTCTGGTCGAGGGACGTGGCTTCAGCGACGACGATGCGCGCGCCCGCATCGCCCGCCAGGCGTCGCGCGAGCAGCGGCTCGCCTCGGCGACGATCGTGGTCGACAACAGCGGCTCGCTCGACGATCTCGCGCCGCAGATCGATCGGGTGTGGGCATGGGTCGAGGCGCTGCCGCAGTTGTCCGCCGAGCAGGGGACGGCGGGCGTCGGTCGCCGCGCCGACGGGGTTGACCGCCCAGCCTGACCACGTCGTTCGGGCCACCGTCGGTCGGTTGCGTCGGCGGGCTCCCCGGGTGGGCGAGCGCCCCACGAACACTCGTTCGGCTCGGTAGAGTGCCCGCATGACGACCACGGCGACGCACCGCTTCGAGGTCGTCTCGCCCTACCAGCCTGCCGGCGACCAACCTGCGGCCATCGCAGCCCTCAGCGCCGGTGTCGAGCGTGGCGATCGCTTCCAGACGTTGCTCGGCATCACCGGTTCGGGCAAGAGCGCGACGATCGCGTGGACGATCGAGGCGGTGCAGCGGCCGACGCTCATCCTCGCGCCGAACAAGTCGTTGGCGGCGCAGCTGGCGCAGGAGATGCGCGAGTTCTTCCCCAACAACCGCGTCGAGTACTTCGTCAGCTACTACGACTACTACCAGCCCGAGGCGTACATCGCCTCGAGCGACACGTACATCGAGAAGGACTCGTCGATCAACGACGAGATCGACCGGCTGCGGCACTCGGCGACCGCCGCACTGCTCACCCGGCGCGACACGATCGTGGTGGCGTCCGTCAGCTGTATCTACGGCATGGGCGACCCGGCCGAGTACCGGGGACAGCTGCTCGAGCTGCACACGGGCGTCGACTACGACATGCGCAGCATCCTGCGACGTCTGGTCGACCTGCAGTTCGACCGCAACGACGCCGCGCTGGGGCGCGGCAAGTTCCGCGTCCGTGGCGACACCATCGAGGTGCACCCCTCGTACGAGGAGTCAGTGGTGCGCATCGAGATGTTCGGCGACACCGTCGAACGCATCACGGTCGTCGACCCGGTCACCGGTGAGACCCTCACCGAGCACGCCGAGATCCTCATCTTCCCGGCCACCCACTACGTCGCTGGCGACGAGCGGATGCGAAAGGCGATCGTCGGCATCGAGGCCGAGCTGCAGCAGCGGCTCGCGCTCTTCGAGGCGAACGGCAAGCTGCTCGAGGCGCAGCGACTCCGCATGCGAACCCAGTACGACCTCGAGATGATCCAGGAGGTCGGCTACTGCAACGGCATCGAGAACTACTCGATGCACATCGACGGCCGCCAGCCCGGCGAGCCGCCGTTCACGCTGCTCGACTACTTCCCCGACGACTTCCTGCTCGTCGTCGACGAGAGCCACGTCGCAGTGCCGCAGCTGCACGGCCAGTACCTCGGCGACCGCCGCCGCAAGGACGAGCTCATCGAGCACGGGTTCCGGCTGCCCAGCGCTGCCGACAACCGACCACTGCGCTTCGAGGAGGTGCTCGAGCGCATCCACCAGTGCATCTTCTTGTCGGCCACCCCGGCTGCGTACGAGATCGAGCACAGCGCGCAGGTGGTCGAGCAGATCGTGCGGCCGACGGGTCTCGTCGATCCCGAGGTCATCGTCCGGCCCACCAAGGGGCAGATCGACGACCTCATCGAGATGGTCAACGACCGCCTCACCAAGGGTGACCGCGTGCTGGTGACGACGCTCACCAAGAAGATGGCCGAGGACCTCACCGAGTACCTGCTCGAGCAGGGCCTGCGCGTGCGCTATCTGCACAGCAACATCGACACCGTGCAACGTATCGAGATCCTGCGGGCCCTTCGCCTCGGCGAGTTCGATGTGCTGGTGGGCATCAACCTGTTGCGCGAGGGCCTCGACCTGCCCGAGGTCAGCCTCGTGTGCATTCTCGATGCCGACAAGGAGGGGTTCCTGCGTAGCGAGACGTCGCTCGTGCAGATGATCGGCCGTGCGGCCCGTAACGTCGACGGTCAGGTCGTCATGTACGCCGACAAGGTCACCCCGTCGATGCAGCGGGCGATCGACACCACCCGTCAGCGCCGCGAGCGCCAGCTGGCGCACAACGCCGAGCACGGCATCAACCCGCAGACCATCCGCAAGGCGGTCGGCGACATCCTGTCGCTGCTGCGCCCCGACTCGTCGGCCCCCGTCCCCGGCAAGGGCCAGCGGCGCAACCGCGAGCGGGACAAGGTCCAGCGCGAGCTCAAGACCCTGCCCCAGCAGGAACTGGCGCGGCTCATCCAGACCCTCGAGGAGGAGATGCACGAGGCGGCCGCCGAGCTGAAGTTCGAGTACGCGGCCCGCCTGCGCGACGAGGTCAACGAACTGCGTCGCGAACTCCGCGACGCCGGCTGAGCCTGTCCACAGCCGCCTCGCTAGCCTCGCCGCCATGCCGCCCGCCACCCCCGAAGCGAAGATCGTCGTCCGCGGCGCCCGCGAGCACAATCTCAAGAACGTCAGCGTCGAGCTACCCCGCGACCGGCTCATCGTGTTCACCGGGCTGTCGGGCTCGGGCAAGAGCAGCCTCGCGTTCGACACCATCTACGCCGAGGGCCAGCGCCGCTACGTCGAGTCGCTCAGCGCCTATGCGCGCCAGTTCCTCGGCCAGATGGACAAGCCCGATGTCGATGTCATCGAGGGCCTGTCGCCGGCCATCTCGATCGACCAGAAGAGCGCCAGTCGCAACCCGCGCTCGACGGTCGGCACCATCACCGAGGTGTACGACTACCT
>JBMSSR010000177.1:0-5795 GCA_049424465.1 Ilumatobacteraceae bacterium | reverse complement strand
CGCTGCCGAGCGCGCCGCATATCTCGAGTTCGTGCCGAGTGTTCGGCAGTGCCCGGGTGTGCCGGGTGTATCGGTCGCGTACACGGCATTGCACGGTGTGGGCGGCGCCACCGTGGTCGACGCCTTCGAGGTCGCTGGGCTGCCGGCGCCCGCCGTGGTGGGATCGCAGCAGGAGCCAGACGGCCGGTTCCCCACGGTGTCGTTCCCCAACCCCGAGGAACCGGGTGCAATGGACCTGTTGCTCGAGCGTGCGGCGTCGGTCGGTGCGCACGTCGCGATCGCCAACGATCCTGACGCTGACCGACTCGGTGTCGCCATCCCGCAGCCCGACGGCTCGTGGCGTCGGCTGTACGGCGACGAGATCGGCTGGTTGATGGCCGACCACGTCCTGCGCCACACATCGGGCGCCGACCGGTTGGTCGTGACGACGCTCGTCTCGTCGTCGCTGCTCGGTCGGATGGCAGCGGCGTATGGCGTGCACTGCATCGAGACGTTCACCGGGTTCAAGTGGATCGGGCACACGGTGCTCGAGCACCCGCGCCTGAGGTTCGTGTTCGGTTACGAGCAGGCGCTCGGCTATCTCGTCACCACGTGCCCGCTCGACAAGGACGGCATCACGGCGGCCGTGGTCATGGCCGAGATCGCGGCGGTCGCCGCAGCCGAGGGTGTCACGCTGCAACAGCGGCTCGACGACCTCGTGGCGCGCTTCGGACGGCACGTGATGGCCGAGCGTTCGTTGCGGATGGACCCCGCAACGGCCGCCGCCGCAGTGGCGCGCCTGCGCGCCAACCCCCCGACAGAGGTCGGCGGCGAGGCCGTCACCGGCGTGTCGTGGTTCGACGAGGCTGGTCTGCTGCGGCTGCAGCTCGGCGAGCGAGTCCGGCTGCAGGTGCGGCCGAGCGGCACCGAGCCGAAGGTCAAGCTGTACGGCGAGGGCATCGACACCGATCCCGCTGCGCTGCTCGACCAGTTGGCCGGACTGCTCGGGTAGGTTGCCGTCGTGCGCAAGGTGGGAGCGGTGGTGCTCGCGGTCGTGCCGATGGTGCTCGTCGGTACGGCGTCGGGGACGTCGGCGTCAGCCGACGGGCCCGGGGTCGGTTCGCCTTGGATCGTCAGCCTCGGCGACTCGTACATCTCGGGTGAGGCCGGTCGGTGGGCCGGCAACAGCAACACGAGCTCGACGTCGGTCGACGCCGGTGGCTCCACCGCCTACTTCGACAACGGTGGTTCGTCCGAGACCATCAGCGGATGCCACCGCAGCACCGCAGCAGAGATCCACATCGGGCGTGCAGCGAACGCGTCGACGGTCGCATCGCTCAACCTCGCGTGTTCTGGTGCGCGCACCAGTACGACGACCTCGTCGGACGGGTCGTACCGGCCGGGCATCGACTTCTACAACTCGGGTGGTCGGCTGGGTCAGGCGCTGATGCTGCAGCAGTTCGCGACCACCCACAACGTACGGATGGTGGTGCTGTCGATCGGTGGCAACAACTTCAACTTCGCCACCATCGTGCAGCAGTGCGTCACCGACTTCCTCACGTCGTCGAGTCTGTGGCCCAACTACTGCTACGACGACAGCGTCGTGACGTCGAACTTCACGGCATCGAACGTCACGGCCCAGACTGCCGCCATCAAGGGTGCGATCGACAACGTCCTGCTGGCGATGTCGCGGGCCGGCTACACGACGGCGCAGTACACCGTGGTCGTGCAGACGTACCCGTCTCCCATCCCCAACGGTGCCGGGTTCCGCTACTCGCAGACCGGGTTCACGCGCCAGACCACGGGCGGGTGCGGATTCTGGAACCGCGACGCTGACTGGGCGAACTCGACGGCGCTGACGACGATCAACTCGTCGGTCAAGAATGCCGCCGCGTCGTCCAACACCGCCGGCAACGTCAAGGTGCTCGACGTGGCAGCGGCGCTGAACGGGCGCCGGCTCTGCGAGAGCGGTGTCCGACTGATGGAGAGCACTGGCCTCGCCGGATGGTGGTCCGCCGGCGCCGCCGACGTCACCGAGTGGGTGGCGCAGATCCGCACGCTCAGCACGGTGTCGGGCCCCTACCACGTGCAGGAGAGCCTGCACCCCAACTGGTGGGCCCAGAAGGCGCTGCGCAACTGCGTGCGCCAGGTGTGGAACAACGGAGCCCCCAAGGGGGGCACGTGTACCCGCTCAGCGCTCGGGCTCACCGCCAACGGCGAGCCGGTGATGGCGCTGCGCTGACCGTCACGGCGTCGAGATCAGCCGGGGCGGCCGAACAAGCGGTCGCCGGCATCGCCGAGGCCGGGGACGATGAATGCATTCGAGTCGAGCCGGTCGTCGAGTGCGGCGGTGAAGACATCGACGTGCAGATCGCTGTCGTCCAGGCCGGACTCGAGTTGGTGGAGCCCCTCGGGAGCAGCGAGTGCGCAGACGATGACCACCGGTCGGTCAGCGCCACGCTCGGCGAGCAGGCGACACGTGTGCGCGAGCGAGCCGCCGGTGGCCAGCATCGGGTCGAGCACGATGCACTGCCGCCCGATGAGCGTCTCGGGCAGCTTGTTGACGTAGGGCACGGGCGAGTGCGTGCGCTCGTCGCGAGTCATGCCGACGAAGCCGACGTCGGCATCGGGCACCAGCGCCGTCGCCGCACTGAGGAAGCCGATACCTGCCCGCAGCACGGGTACGAGGACCGGCGGCATCTCGAGGCGCGCGCCCGGGGCAGTGGCGAGCGGAGTCTGCACCGCGACACTCAGCAGTCGCAATGATCGGGTCGCCTCGGTGAGCAGCACGAGCCCGAGGCGCTCGAGCTCGGCGCGGAACGCGGCGACCGGCGTGTCGACCGATCGCAGGCGTGCCAGCGCGTCGGCCGCGAGCGGATGGTCGACGACATGGAGGGTGACTGACATGGCGCCGAGTGTGGCAGACGTGCGTGACAGGGGTGCAGCACTGCGATCAACGCGTACCCTGTTGGCATGTCCACCGACACCTCTCGGCTCACCGTTCTCGGTGCCACCGTGCGCCACGCCATCGACCACGTCGAGGTCTTCCCCGCCCCGCCGAACGTGACGCTCGTCCGGTTCACCAACGACGAGCTCAACTCGATGTGCCCCGTCACTGCGCAGCCGGACCTCAGCACGGTCGAGATCGAGTACGTCCCGCGCGAGTGGTGTATCGAGTCGAAGAGCCTCAAGCTCTATCTCTGGGGTTTCCGGGACCGGGCCGTCTTTGCCGAGGCACTCGCCGCAGAGATCGCGACCGAGGTGATGCGTGCCGCGTCGCCGGCGCGGGTCACCGTCCGCCTCACACAGCGGCCGCGCGGCGGCATCGAGGTACACGCAGTCTCCGAGCTCACCGCCTGACGGCTGCGCTGCACGAACCGGACCGTCATGGCGTGGACGGCACGGCGACTGCGCCACTGGCAACCAGGTCGCCGAGCTGCTCGAGCTGGTCGCTGATGGCATCGAGGTGGCCGCCCTCGGTCGACCACGTCAGCCAGCCCGACGAGAGGCCCGCGACGATGTCACCACCGGTGAACTGGCCGTCGAGGTAGTCGCGTGCAGCGTCGTAGACGGCGAGGTCGACCCGCGTGACCATCGACGTGAGGATTCGGTCGGCGGACTCGTCGTCGAGCCCGGCGCGCACGTCGGGTCCGGCGGCCAGTGCCCACCTGCCGGTCGCAACGGCGGCCGACACGACGCCTGCGTCGGATGCGCCGGCGACGGTGAACACGGCGCCGACACCTGCGGCATACATCTCGAGCGCCAGGTCGCGTGCGACGTCGGGTGACGCGAGGGCGAGGGGGTCGCTCTCCGAGCCGAGGTACCGCACGTCGACCGGGATGTTGGCGACGACGTGTTGCGCCCCGGCGACGAATCCGGCTTCGTACCGGCGCGTTGCTGCGTTCTCCTGCCCGCCGATGAAGCCGAGTCGCTGACACCCGCAGGCCAGCGCGGCGGCAGCCCCCATCATGAAGGCACCCTCCTGCTCGGCGAACGTCACCGTCCGCACGTTGACCGGCGTCGAGTCGAGTACACCCTCGAACGTGCCACCCACGAGCACGAAGCTCGTCGTCGGGTGCAGCGCCGCGATGTCGGCGAGATCCGTGGCGGACCCGCTGCCGACGACGACCACCGGGTTGGCACCGTCCTCGACGAGCCCGCTGACGACGAGCGGTCGGGCATCGTTGTCGACGGTCTCGAGCACCGTGACCGCAAGGTCGAGGTCGTCCCGCGCCGCCTCAGCACCGTCTGCGACGGCGTCGTTGACCGTGCCCCTGCCGGTGGCACCGACATCGAGCGCGACACCCAGCATCACGCCGCTGCTCGGGTTGTCGGAGGTGCACGCGGTGAGCAGCAGTACCGATGCAGCGAGTGTGGCAGCCGTGCCGCGCCGCACGCGGCGTGGGAGTGCGGAGCGGCTCGGCATGGGCAGTGGTCCTCGTCTCAGTGGAGGTCGGTGAGCTTGACGAGTGTGGCGGCGATCCACCCGCCGAGCGCACCGAAGTGGTCGTCGAGCAACTCGCTCGCGCCGTCGGCGAGCGTCGACTCGGCGAGTTCGTACAGGCCCTCGTAGGTGACCTCGGCGGCGAAGTCTGGCACTGCGCCGTCTGCGTCGCCGTAGCCGGTCTCGAGGGTGAGGCCGGCACGCTCGAGGCGGCCGTCGCCGATGAGCGGGCTGGTCTCGGGGACGAGCCCGAACACGGCGCCCGGCTCGACCGTGCCCGCCAGGTTCTGCACGCGGAACACGACCTCGATCTCGATCGCCGGCAGCCGATCGAGTACCTCGTCGACGTACCACTGCCGGTACGCGGTCTGGCTCCACGTCGGCCAGTCGAAGGTGATGTGCGCCACGACGTGCGGCGGCAGGCCCTCGCCCGGCAGGCCGTAACTGGTCTCCCAGGTGAGGTCACCGAGCAGGACGTCGGCCTGGAAGTGTTCCTCGAACGGCTGGCGCTCGAGGAACGCCGCCTCGAAGGCATCGCGGAGCGCGCTGATGGCGTCGGTGAACACGTGGTCGAGCACTGATCCGAACGGTAGCGGGCGCCCGCACTACCGTGGGCCCCATGTCATTGCTGCTCGTCGACATCGCCGATGGCGTTGCCACCCTCACCCTGAACAACCCCGCCGAGCGCAACACGCTCACGGCGCCGATGGTCGCCGAGATCGTTGCGGCGATGGACGCGGTCGAGGCCGATCCGTCGGTCGGTGCCGTCGTCGTCACCGGCGCCGCGCCGGCGTTCTGTGCAGGCGCCAATCTGGGCAACCTCGCCGAGGCGACCAAGGAGAGCCTCGGTGGCATCTACGAGGGCTTCCTCCGCATCGCGCGCAGCCCCCTGCCCACGCTCGCCGCCGTCAACGGCGCGGCGGTCGGTGCCGGCATGAACCTCGCCCTCGGCTGCGACCTGCGCCTCGCGGCGCGTCGGGCCAAGTTCGACACGCGGTTCCTGCAGATCGGCATCCACCCCGGTGGCGGCCACACCTGGATGCTGCGCCGCATCGTCGGGCCGCAGGCGACGTTCGCCGGTGTGGTGTTCGGCGAGGTGATGGACGGCGCCGAGGCAGAGCGGGTCGGTCTCGTGCACCGCTGCGTCGACGACGACCAGCTGCTCGTGGTCGCGCAGCAGATGGCGGCCCGCGCTGCGTCGGCGCCGCGAGAACTGCTCATCGAGGTCAAGCGCACCATCCGCGACATGGCTGACGTGTCGACGCACCCCGACGCCGTCGAGCGCGAGCTGACACCGCAGGTGTGGAGCACCCGCCAGCCGTGGTTCGCCGAGCGCATCGCTGCGCTCCAGCAGCGCATCACCAGCAAGTAG
>JBMSSR010000176.1:0-5850 GCA_049424465.1 Ilumatobacteraceae bacterium | reverse complement strand
GGGGCGTGGGGCGGGGCGCCGCGGGCCACCGCGGCCCTTGCGGCGGCGGGGGGGGCGACCCGGTCGCCCGACGACTTCAGCGTGCTCGCCTTCGGCAGGGACGTGGTGGTGGTGAAGGGTCAGACGACACCGAAGCCGGCCGAGGCGATCGTCACCGATCTGCTGTCGCTGCGCGGGTTCGGCACGACCGACCTCGCCGGGGCGCTGCAGGTGGCGTCGATGCAGCTCGCCCGGTCGCGTGCGGGGCGCAAGGTGGTGGTGCTGCTGAGCGACTGCCGGGCGACGGTCGACGGCGACCCGTCGGCAGCAGCGGCCTCGGTCGACGAACTCGTGGTCGTCGCCCCGGCAGCGGATGCCGATGAGGCGACCGCGTTCTGCCGCCGTACCGGGGCGAGGCTCGCCACCGTGTCGGGGCCGAGCGAGGTGGCCGAGGCCCTGATGCGGGCGCTCGACGGCAGCGCCTGAGGCGCTGCCGCTGTCAGCAGACGATGTCCTCGTTGGGGACGATGTCGCCCTTGACGTTCTCCTCGGGGGCGACGACCGTGGTGCCCGAGGCCTCGACCGGCGCCGTGGTGCCGGTGTCGGCAACCGTGGTGCTCGACCCGCCCGAGACCCCGCCGGCGAGCGGTGCCTCGCCGCGGAAGATGGCGAGGATCGCCTTCATGTTGTCGGACGTGGTGATCGGGTCGAGCACCGCCTGGCCGCTGACCACCGTGTTGGCCGCGTCGACCTGGTACGTGTTGATGCCGCTGGGGTTGATGTTCTTGAGCACACCGGCGAACGCGAGCACCGAGTCGATCGACAGCAGATTGCCGTCACGCACGATGTACTTCTGCAGCGACTCGATGAGCGCACGCGCGACCGCGGGGTCGAACACGCCCTTCTCGAGCGCGGCCATCAGCGTGCGGCGCAGGAAGTCCTGCTGACGCGAGATACGCGCGAGGTCGGCGCCGCGGTCCTCGTGCGACTCGCCGTTCTCGTCGATCCACTTCAGGTGCCGCGAGCGGGCATAGGCCAGCGCCTCGTCGCCGCTGAAGGTGTGGCACCCCGGCTTGACGTCGAGACCGACGTTGCGGTCGACGATGCGGAACTGGAACGGCACCGTCACACCACCGACCGCGTCGACGATGAGCTTGAAGGCACAGAAGTCGACCTGGAGGTAGTGGTCGATGGTGATGCCGAAGTTGTCGTAGATGGTCTGGGCGAGCACCGTCGAGTCGCCGGGCACGGCCGCGGTGTTGATGCGGTTCTTGGCGCGGCCGGGGATGTCGACCCACAGGTCACGGGGGAACGACAGCACTGCGGCCTGGCTGGTGGTGGGGTCCACCCGCATCACCATGATGGTGTCGCTGCGGCTACCGATCGCGTCTCGCGACGGATCGGCAGCGCCGGCCCACGGTGAGTCGGGGTCGACGCACGCGTTGGCGTCCGATCCGGTGATGAGGAAGTTGACGGCGTTGGGGTCGGCTTCGGGGAACGTGACCGGCACCGTGGACGAACCGCCCAGCACCGAGTCGGTGCTGACGGGCCGGTAGACCGTCGTGCTGACGCTGAGGGCCTGTCCGGCGAGGGTGCCGTCGAGCTGACGCTTGCCGTAGAGCAGTCCGACGGCGCCGGCGATGCAGCCGATGACCACGAGCAGGTTGACGCACAGGATGGCCCACTGCGCCACGGTGTGCTGACGGAGGAGGCGCTGCCCCGCGGACGTGACGTCGACCTCGCTCATGGTGCGCAAAGGCTAGCCGCCGCGCGCTGGCTAGGGTCGTCGGCGTGAGTGACGACGCCCTCCTGGCGGCCCAGCCCCACTGGGTCGAGCGCCTCGACCAGTGGCACCTGCTCACGCCGCTGCGCATTCTGCTGATCCTCGTCATCGCGGCGCTGGTGGCCCGAGTGCTGCGTGTCGCGGTCAAGCGGTTCCTCAGCCGCGCGCTCGCCGTGCCGGGTGTGGTGTCGAGGGCCGAGTCGCACCGCGTCGAGGCCCGCCAGAAAGCCCTCTCGGTGGCGCTCGGTTCTGCGCTCGTCGGGGTGGTGTGGGCGGTCGCCGTGGTCACGGCGGTCGACGAACTTGGCATCAGCATCAGCGCGTTCGTGGCGACGGCGACGGTCGTCGGCGGTGCCGTGGCGTTCGGCGCGCAGCAACTCACCCGCGACGTCATCGCCGGGTTCTTCGTGCTCGCCGAGGACCAGTACGGCGTCGGTGACGAGGTCGACCTCGGTGTTGCGTCGGGCACCGTCGAGCGCATCTCGCTGCGCGCCGTCCGGCTGCGTGACGGGATGGGCGCCGTGTGGTTCGTGCCCCACGGTGGCGTTGCCCGTGTCGGCAACCTGTCGAAGGCGCCGGCCGCTGTGCTCGACCTCGTCGTGGCCCGCACCAGCTCGCTGTCGGGGCTCGAGCAGGAGGCGGCGTCGCTGTGCGCAGCCCTGACCGCCGACCCGGCCCTGGACGGCCGCCTGGACGGAGAGCCCACCGTGCTGGGTCTCGTCGAGATGACCGACGACCGTCTCGTGTACCGGGTCGTCGTGCCGACCCGCCCGGGTGCGCAGGCCGAGGTGCGGCAGTGCTGGCGCCGGCTCGCGCTCGAGTCGTTCGAGGCAGGCCGGCTCAACGAGCCGTGAGGGTCAGCCGGCGTCGGTGGCGTCGGCGGTGGGTGCCAGCGTGACGGTGCACTCGAGGCGGGTCGCTCCGTCGTCGGTCACCCAGCGGACGTCGTCGATCGAGCCGACTCCCTTGAGGTCTCCCTCGACCCGCTGCAGCAACTCGATCGCCGCGGCATCCGCTCGCACCTCGAGCACCGAGACGCGGTCGCGCTGCGAGCCCTTGGCCTCGGTCTTGGCTCGACGTACGGCCGCAACGACCTCGGCCAGCGGGTCGATGACGTGCTCGTCGCCGCCGAGCTGCGTCGTCGACGGCCACGGCTGCGAGTGGACCGAGCCCTGCTGCCACCAGCTCCACACCTCGTCGGCGACGAACGGCATGAACGGCGCGAAAAGGCGGTGCAGCGCGCTGAGCGCGATGCGTAGTGACGCGTGTGCCGACGACGACGCGGCACCACCGCTGGGCCGGTAGGCGCGCTCCTTGACGGTCTCGATGTAGTCGTCGCAGAACCACCAGAAGAACGCCTCGGTGCGCTCGAGCGCACGTGCGTAGTCGAAGCCCTCGAACGCGACGGTGGCCTCGTCGACGAGGGCGTCGAGGCGGGCGAGCATGGCGAGGTCGAGCGCCTCGGTGGGCGTGGCACCAGCCGCTGGCTCAGGGAAGGCGAGCGCGAAGCGCGACGAGTTGAGGATCTTGTTGGCCAGCTTGCGGCCGGTCTTCATCTGCCCCTCGTCGAACGCGGTGTCGACGCCCGGACGGCCGCACGCCGCCCAGTAGCGAACGGCATCGGTGCCGTACTGCTCGAGCAGGCCGATGGGCGTCACGACGTTGCCCTTGCTCTTCGACATCTTCTTGCGGTCGGGGTCGAGGATCCAGCCGCTGAGTGCGGCGTGGCGCCACGGCGGGGTGGCGTGCTCGTGGTGACTGCGCACCATGGTGGCGAACAGCCACGTGCGGATGATGTCGTGGCCTTGCGGGCGCACGTCGTAGGGGAAGACGCGTCCGAAGAGCGAGTCGTCCTCCTCCCATCCGCCGGCGATCTGCGGTGTCAGCGAACTGGTGGCCCACGTGTCCATGACGTCGGGGTCGGCCATGAAACCACCGGGCACGCCGCGCTGGTCGGTGGTGTAGCCGGGCGGGCAGTCGGTGGACGGGTCGACCGGCAGGTCGGCCTCGGCGGGAACGAGTACCCGGTCGTAGTCGGGGTTGCCGTCGGCGTCGAGCGCGTACCAGACGGGGATCGGCACGCCGAAGAATCGCTGACGGCTGATGAGCCAGTCGCCGTTGAGGCCGCCCACCCAGTTGTCGTAGCGGTGGCGCATGTAGTCGGGATGCCAGACCAGTTCGCCGCCACGTGCGACGAGCGCGTCGCGCAGCGGTTGGTCCTTGCCGCCGTTGCGGATGTACCACTGGCGCGTGCCGACGATCTCGAGTGGCTGCGACCCGCGCTCGTAGAACTTGACCGGGTGCGTGATGGGTCGCGGCTCGCCGAGCATCTCGCCCGATGCCGTGAGCAGCTCGACCACCGCCGCACGCGCCTGCTTGGGGTAGCGGCCGGCGAGACGCGAGTAGTGGTCGCGGCCGGCGTCGGTGGTGATCCACTCGGGTGCCTCACTCGCGAAGCGGCCGTCGAAGCCGATGAGTGCACGTGTGGGCAGCGACAGCTCGCGCCACCACGTGACGTCGGTGACGTCGCCGAACGTACAGATCATCGCGATGCCAGTGCCCTTGTCGATCTCGGCGAGCGGGTGCGCGAGCACGGGCACCTCGACGTCGAAGAGCGGCGTGCGGACAGTGGTGCCGAACAGCGGCTGGTAGCGCTCGTCGTCGGGGTGGGCGACCATCGCGACGCAGCTGGGCAGCAGCTCTGGACGCGTCGTGTCGATGAGCAGGTCGCCGCCGCCGTCGGTGCGGTGGAACGCGACCTTGTGGTACGCGCCCGGGATCTCGCGATCCTCCATCTCTGCCTGCGCGACCGCGGTGCGCTCCTGGAAGTCCCACATCGTGGGCGCGTCGTGCTGGTAGGCCTCGCCGCGTGCGAAGTTGCGCAGGAACGCGCGCTGGCTGACACGGCGGGCACGCTCGCCGATGGTGGTGTACAGCAGCGACCAGTCGACCGACAGACCGAGCCGGCGGAAGAGTTCCTCGAAGGCCTGCTCGTCGAGGTGGGTGACCTCGCGGCACAGCTCGACGAAGTTGGGGCGGCTCACCGGCACGGCGTCGTGGTTCTTGGGCACGTCACCGTTGAACGGCGCGACGAACGACGGGTCGTGAGGGAGCGAGGGATCGCACCGCACGCCGGTGACGTTCTGCACTCGTCGCTCGGTGGCGAGGCCGTTGTCGTCCCAGCCGAGCGGGTAGAAGACGGACTTGCCGCGCATGCGCTGGAAGCGGGCGACGGTGTCGGTGTGCGTGTAACTGAAGACGTGGCCGATGTGCAGCGAGCCGCTGACGGTGGGCGGGGGCGTGTCGATGGCGAACACGTCGTCGCGCGCTGCCGAGCGGTCGAATCGGTAGATGCCGTCGTCTTCCCACCGGGGAATCCACTTGGCCTCGAGCCCGTCGATGGTGGGCTTCTCGGGGATCGTCGTCACGAGGACGGAAGGCTAGCGAGCGGTCGGCCGGACGCTCTGCCCGTAGGCTGGCCGGATGCTCCGGCTCTTCGACTCGGCCACCCGCGAGGTCCGCGAACTCGCCATGCGCGAACCGGGCACGGTCAGCATCTACCTGTGCGGACCCACGGTGTACGGCCCGCCGCACCTCGGACACGGCCGGGCCACGCTGGTCTACGACGTCCTGCGCCGGTACCTCACGTGGTCGGGCATCACCGTGCGGCTCGCCAGCAACATCACCGACATCGACGACAAGATCATCGACCGCGCGAACCGCGAGGGCCGGCCGTGGCAGGAGATCACGCACAAGTGCGAGACCGTCTGGTTCGACGCGATGGCCAAACTGGGTGTCGAGCGCCCCACCGACGTCCCGCACGCCACCGAGTTCGTCGACCGGATGGTCGAGATGATCGGCGAACTCGTGTCGCTCGGCCGTGCGTACAGCACGACGGACGGTGTGTACCTCAGTGTCCAGAGCGTCGACGACTACGGCCTGCTGGCCAACCAGTCGCTCGACGACATGCTGGCGGGTGGCGGTGACCGCGAGGTGTTCGGTGCCGATCAAAAGCGCCATCCCGCCGACTTCGCGCTGTGGAAACTGTCGAAGCCCGGTGAGCCGTCGTGGGGCGGGGCGGGGGGGGG
>JBMSSR010000175.1:0-5853 GCA_049424465.1 Ilumatobacteraceae bacterium | reverse complement strand
CCGCACTCGGGGAACGCCCGTGGTCCCCAGGAGATCGACGGATTCGCCGATGAGGCATCGGAAGATTTCGTCTCCTTCCACCGCACGCTCGCCGAATCCGGCGTCGCCGACCGGGTGCGCCATGTCAGGGCGCCGAGCGACGCGGCGCACTCGCACGTCGACGGCTCGATCGAGGTGCTGTACGTCGACGGTGCGCACCGCTATGCGCCGGCTCGCGCCGATGTGCGCGACTGGGGCCGCCGTGTGGTCCCCAGCGGGACGCTGCTCGTCCACGACTCGTTCTCGTCGGTCGGTGTCACGATGGCGCTCGTGCGCGAGCTGTTCTTCTCGAACCGGTTCCGCTACGTCGGCCGGTCGCGGTCACTCGCCGAGTACAGGGCCGATCTCGCACCCGGCTGGCGGGCGAGGTCGGCCAACGTGCTGCGGCAGATCGCACAGCTGCCGTGGTTCGTGCGCAACATGACGATCAAGGTGCTCATCGTGCTACGGATGGCTCCGTTGTTGCGTGCGATGACGGGCCGGACACCCGAATGGCCGTATTGATGGGCAGCGCGACCGCCGCGTTCGCCCGGCTGAGGCACCCTGGGCAGGATGCGACCGGCGAGCGGGTCGCGGTTGCAGGCTGGGGTCGTGTGGCACCCACCCACGCTGCGCTGCGCACCGTCGACGAGCACGCGATGTCGGCGACGCTCGACGATGTCGGGCCGCGCGGTGCCATCGTCCGCGGCCTGGGACGCAGTTACGGCGACGCAGCCCAGAACGCCGGTGGCACCGTTCTGGTACTGGCAGCAGATGAGCGGCGCATCGAACTCGACCCGACGGCCGGCACCGTGACCGTGGCGGCCGGCGTGTCGCTCGACTCGCTGCTGCGCGTGCTCGTGCCGCTCGGATGGTTCGTCCCCGTCACGCCGGGTACCCGATTCGTGACGGTCGGCGGTGCCATCGCGAGCGACATCCACGGCAAGAACCATCACGTCGACGGCTCGTTCGGGTGTCATGTCGAGCGGATGCGTGTCCACCAGGCAGACGGGTCGGTCGTCGACGTCGACCCGTCGATGCCGCTGTTCTGGTCGGTGGTCGGTGGGATGGGTCTCACGGGCATCATCGTCGAGGCGACGATCCGCTTGCTGCGCATCGAGTCGAGCCGTATGGCGGTCGACACCTCACGCATCCCCGACCTCGACACGCTCATGGACGCGATGACGGAGGGCGACGACCGCTATCGGTACAGCGTGGCGTGGATCGACCTGATGGCGCGGGGCCGGAACCTCGGGCGTAGCGTGCTGACGCGCGGCGACCACGCGGTGCCGGCACAGCTCGAGGGGGCCTCGCGCTCGCACCCGTTCGCCTTCGACCCCCGCCAGGTCGTGTCGGTTCCCCCGGTCATCCCTGCTCCGGGGCTGCTCAATCGGGTCTCGGTGGCTGCGTTCAACGAGTTCTGGTACCGGCGTGCACCGCGCCAGCGCATCGGCGAGGTGCAGAGCATCGCGTTCTTCTTCCACCCGCTCGACCTCGTGGGCTCGTGGAACCGCCTGTACGGAGCGCGTGGCATGGTGCAGTACCAGTTCGTGGTGCCGTTCGGCGCCGAGGCAACGGTGCGGACCGTCGTCGAACGGCTGTCGGACAGCGGCACGACCAGCTTCCTGGCGGTGCTGAAGCGATTCGGTGAGGGCAATCCGGCACCGCTGAGCTTCCCCCGCGCCGGGTGGACACTGGCGCTCGACGTGCCGTCCGCGTCACCCAGCCTGGGCGAGCTGCTGCGCGGCCTCGACGACCTGGTGCTCGAGGCCGGTGGCCGCCACTATCTCGCCAAGGACTCGTGCACCACCCGCGACGCGATCGCGCAGGGCTATCCGCGGCTCGACGAGTGGCGGGCGGTGCAGCGTGCGGTCGACCCGCACGGGCGTTGGCAGAGTGATCTCGGTCGGCGCCTCGGACTGATCGAGGCGGCTGGCCCGGCGCCGGTCACGGCAGGTGGAGGACACGGATGACGAACGCACTCGGCGAGCCATCGACGATCGTGGTGTTCGGCGGGACGAGCGACATCGGCCTCGCAATTGTTCGCGAACTCGTCGGCTCACACACCCGCGCTGTTGTCCTCGCGTGCCGCGATCGCGAGCGCGGCGAGCGTGCAGCGAGCGGCCTCCGCTCGGGCTCGTGTGCGGTCGAGGTGATCGAGTTCGAGGCCACCGACCGCACCGCACCGGCACGGGTCATCGCCGCAGCGTCGGAGCACGGCGATCTCGACCTTGTCATCGTGGCGCACGCCGTGCTCGGCAACCCGGCAGTGACCGCACACGACCCTGTCGCCGCCGCCGAACTCGTCGAGGTCAACGTGGCATCGTCGATCGGCTGCGTCATCGCCGCCGGTGAACAGATGCGTCGGCAGGGACACGGCGACATCGTGGTCCTCAGCAGTGTCGCCGGTGAGCGCGTGCGCAGCGCGAATCCGGTCTACGGCGGCAGCAAGGCGGGAGTCGACGGCTTCGCCCAGGGATACGGCGACCGTGTTGTGGGCGACGGTGTGCATGTGCTCGTCGTCCGGCCGGGCTTCGTGCACTCCGCGATGACCGCCCATCTCGAGGCAGCACCGCTCGCGACGTCCCCGGAGGCGGTCGCGCAGGTGGTGGTTCGTGGCCTGCGCGCACGGCGCCGGATGGTGTGGGCACCACCCGTCCTGCGCGCGGTCTTCGCAGTGTTCCGCCACCTGCCCGGGGTGGTGTGGCGCCGCCTCCCGCTGGGCTGAGTACGACGGTCAGTTGCGGCCGCGTCAGCCGTTCGTGACGATGCCCCGTTCGGCGAGCTCTCGCTGCAGGTCGCGCCACCGCTGGGCGCCGATGCCGAGCCGCGACGGGTCGAGACCGTCGCCGGTGCTGCATCGTCGGAACAGCAGCACCAGACCGTCCGAGTAGTCGCCGGCGAGACAGAAGTGACGCGCAACGACCTCGTTGGGCTCGGTACTGCCAAAGCGAATCGAGGTGTTGGGCTCGAACCAGCCGGTCCAGAAGTTGGTGAGCAGCAGCCAGTCGGCGGACTCGACATCGTGGGCGAGTGATGATCCGGGGCGATCAGCGAGGCCCGGGTCCATCTCGATGAAGTAGGTCGCCGGCTCGAGTTCGGGGAACAGGTGGTAGAAGATCGCATCGCTGTACACCGTGCGACTGAGGTCGGCCGGCCCCACCAGCAGGCGCTGCCCGGGTCCAGACCACGCGTCGAGGTCGTCGATCGCTGCCTGGCTGGCAACCTGGAGGGCCTCGTTGCCGAAGTAGAACGAGCGTCCGTCCCGCGACACCTCGTAGCCGCTGTGCTTGTCGCCGACGCTGACACGCGTGTGGAACAGGTACGGGCGGAGTGTGTAGTACGGGGCCACGACGAGGCACAGCACCGCAGCGGCGCAGACCGACCAGACGAGCGGCGACCGCAGCGGACGCGAGTGCGCTGATGGCTGCGTCCGCGTGCCGAGGAACTGCGCGATCGCGCACGGGACGAGTGCGCAGGACACGGCGGAGCCCCACGCGAGGTGTGTGCTGTCGGGTCGTTGCAGCGCCTGCGGCAGCATGCCGAGGCCGAGGGCGGCGCCGGCCACGAGTACTGCGTGCCGTTGCAGCCGCCACGCCACGACGGCGAGCAGTGGCGCGACGAGCACGACGACCCAGAACCACAGCCAGAGCTGATGGTTGGCAGCGAGTGCGGGAAGGCGCCACCAGGGTGCGTCGAGGGGGCCCTCTGCCACGGCCTGGAGCGCGCCGTCGATCTGACCGAAACTCGGCGGGCGGGGAAGCTGGCGACCGGGCCGCAGGTGCACGACAGGATCGACGAGCATGCCGCGCCACGACGCACGGGGCCCGGCGAGTGCCACATGGACTGCGGACGGGATGAGGCCGATCGCGAGGCCGAAGAGCCAGTGAGCCGAGAGCGTGCGACGATCGGCGGCGCGCGCTGCGGTCCAGCCGATGACCGCGGTCGAGAGCGCGAGCGCGACGACGAGATCGGGCCGGTAGCCGAGTGCAGCGCCGGCAAGCGCTCCGGCGACGGCAGCAAGCCGGCGTCGCTGACGCGGGTCGGCCACCGCCGTCGCTCGCAGCGCGATCACCACGGCCCAGGCGGCCAGCGCGACCCCGCCCTCCCAGGCGAGGGCAGAGAGGCCGATCGGCGTCAGCAGCAGCAGGGTCGCGATGGACGCCGACACGAACGAGATGCGCCGTCCCCACGGGGCTGCGAGTGTCCAGAGGGCGGTGATGACCCCGAGGTGCTGTACGAGGCCGAACCACCGCTGCACCGTGAGCGTGGCGCCGAACAGTGCGTACCACCCGGCCAGCACGTGGAGCGAGAACGGTCCGTAGAGGTGGAGGAAGTCGACGTTCGGGACATCGCCGCGCAGCACACGCGACGGGAACACCAGCATGAAGCCCTCTTCCATCGAGCTGCCGGTTGCTACGAACAGGCCGCGAAGGGGGAGCGCGATGAGTGCGGTGAGGAGCGCAGGGAGCGCGAGCCGCGCCCATCGGCCGTCGGGTTCGCGCCACCACGACCGGAGGGAACCGCCGAGCACGAATGGGATCGGCCGCGCTGTCGGCTTGGCGGGGTCGGCCACGGGGGGCGACTCTACCGAGTCGGCTGCTGCGGCACCGGTAGGGTCACGAGTCGATGACCCGCCGTGCACGATCCACACCTCGGCCCGGCATCGTGCCGGATCCTGGCGTCGATGCGTCGCTCGACATCCCTGCGTTGGGCGGGCGGCGCGGCGCAGGGGGAGGGGGTCGCGTCGACGTGCTGGCGGGGCGCGATCTCGACGATCCTGATGCCGGGGGGTCCGAGGTGCACGCCGACGAGTTCATGCGGCGGTGGGCCGCCGCCGGCCTCGAGATCGTGCACCGGACGTCGGCGGCCCGTGGACTGCCACCCACCAGTGCTCGCAACGGCTACACCGTCGAGCGGCACGGCGGCCGCCTCGGCGTGTTCCCGAGGACGATTGCGACCGAGGCACTCCGCCAGTCGGCGTTCGACGCAGTGGTCGAGATCTGGAACGGCGTGCCGTGGATGGGTCCGGTGTGGTGCCGCAGACCACGCCTCACATTCCTCCACCACGTGCACGGTCCGATGTGGGACCAGATCCTGCCGCGACCGTTCGCGACACTCGGCAAGTCGATCGAGACGCGATGGGCGCCGCCGTTCTACCGCCGGTCGTTGACGCTCACGCCGAGCGACGCCACGCGTGACGAACTGCTCGAACTGGGCTTCGAGCCCTCGCTCGTGCGTGCGGTCCCGAACGGGGTGGGTGAGTCGTTCTCGCCCGGCGGTGCGCGCACGGAACGTCCCTCGGTCGTGTGCGTGGGTCGCTTCGCTCCGGTCAAGCGGCACGAAGCCCTCCTCGACGCTGCCGAGTCGGCTCGTCGGCGCGTGCCCGATCTCGAGGTGACACTGGTCGGGGACGGGCCGCTGCGGCCCGAACTCGAGGCGTGGGTCGAACGTCACGACGCGCGGCAGTGGGTGCACCTCGCAGGGCGGCTCGATGCCGACGCGCTCGTCGAGGTGTACCGCCGGTCCTGGATCGTCGCGAGTGCGTCCCTCGCCGAGGGATGGGGACTCACGCTCACCGAGGCGGCTGCGTGCGGCACACCGGCCGTGGCAACTGACATCAACGGGCATCGCAGCAGTGTCGTGGACGGCGTCACGGGCGTGCTGGCGCCGCTGGACCGACTCGGTGACGCACTCGCCGACGTGCTGGTCGACCACCGACGTCGCGAGGCACTGGCAGTCGCAGCGCTCGCTCGTGCGCGGACGTTGACCTGGGAAGCGTCGGCGACCGGGGTGCTGCGCGGTCTCGTCGACGTGGTCGAGGCGCGCCTCAGC